>CALIZI010000114.1 GCA_938028705.1 uncultured Saprospiraceae bacterium
TCGATTAAAATAGGGTACACTCGTCAGACGAATATTTTTATAGTAAACCACCGTTTGATTGCCTAAATATCCGATTTTAACAAAGGGATTCGTCAGACGAGTATCGCTTTTAGGCGCATCCTATTTTTCTCGAACACCACCGATTATTTGTAGTTTTCCAATATAGACTGTGCTTTATTATACAATTGTTCCTTGTCGGATTGTTTTATGCTTTGGAGAACTGCCCGTGCTTCTTCTTTTCTTTTCAAGCGATGTAAGGCATCCGCTTTAAGAAATTGGGCTTCGGCGCGTCTGTTTGGGTTTTCGCGGATAACTTGGTCGAAAAGAGGTATGGCAGTTTGATATTCTTTATTTTTAAAATATTCAATGCCTTGTTGGAGAGGTGTTTTTGTACTTTCGCCTTTGGTGCCGCCTCCAAGAATATTGACAATATCTACGGATGTCATAGCCATCGGACTGGTTTGCTGTTTTAATATTGGAATTGTAAAGTACGAAATGGCAATCAGTAGCAAAGATGCTGCAATGGTCATCAACCGACGTATATTAAAAAAACGTTTAGTTTTTATGTCTATAACAGGAGTTTCTTCTTCGCCTTTGCTTATCCTTTCCATATCGTTTTCTTTCGGTTGTAGATTAGAAACTTTGTCTTCTTCCGCTATTTCCCGACGCACTTGTTTTAGTTCGCGCATAAAATTAGGATATTGCACAACTTGTACAGCTGTTTGGTGCAATTCCACTTCGTAAGCGAAATCTTCATCACCCTCCATCTTTTCCTCAAAGACTTTGACTTCCTGTTCGGAGAGTTCGCCACTTAGGTATCTGTCTATGTTTTCAGTATTGTATTGCATTGTCAATTAATTTGATAATAATTCTCTGATATACTTTGCTAATGTGTCATTTTCGGCTATTTGCTTTTTGAGTTTGTCTATACATCTGTATAATGTCACTTTTACACTGCCTTCGGAAGAATCAACTTCATCGGCAATTCCTTTAAATTTTCTATCCTTATAATACCTCAAAGTCAAAATCTCTTTACATCCTTTACCCAAGCTACCGAATAATCGCTGTATGACTTCATAGGCATCAGCATCATAGATGGGTGGAAGGCTATCGTCTGACGGTTCGGGCATTGTATCAATATTGGTGTCGCCATTGCGTGAATTTTTAGTAAGATATTTGGATGTATGTCTCTTGCATACGACACGCAGAAAACGCTCTATTGATGCTTCT
The DNA here is from genome assembly GCA_938028705.1 of uncultured Saprospiraceae bacterium. Lineage (GTDB taxonomy): Bacteria > Bacteroidota > Bacteroidia > Chitinophagales > Saprospiraceae > JAHDEO01. The sequence continues at coordinate 1,231 of CALIZI010000114.1, forward strand.
TTTGAGGTATCAAAATCATGCTTTCTAACATAAGTCCATAGCGCAAATAAGGCATGGTCAAATACCTCATCTTTCTCCATTTGGGCAGGTATGTATAAGTTGGACATAAGACTGCCCTGCTTCTTCCGAATAATATACTTCAAAGCAGCATTATATACAAACTCCAAATTGGATTGTAGCATTAAAATTAATATCTCATCGGTGAGATTCTCTCCTTTATCGATAAGCATTTTAATGTGTTGCAATGCCTTTTTACCTGTATCAGGATTGTCAGACTGCAATAGGTTCATTAATTCGTTGTGCGTCATAAAATGTGATGTTTATGGTTCTCATTTATAGTATGTCCGGTAAGCACTAAAAGGATAACAAAGCTAAAAATTTTTATTTTTTTAATGTTATTTTTTATGATTTTTTTTTAAATTAAGATAAACAAATAAAAATATCATCAAGGTAGTTTAAATATTTGTTTATCAATACTTTAAACAAAGTAAACCCTACCTAAAACCCTATACTTTCCGACTTTAATACAGCCTGATTCACCATTTTTTCTTTGTGATAATGATAAAAAAGACACGCATATCATTGATTTAAATAGTACACCTTTGTATCATCGAAATGTAGCGATTTATAAAAAAAGTGATATATCTGTTACTTTTTTTCACTGCACCAAACATACTATTGATGAAAACAACAAACAGTTCAAATCTTTCCGACAAAGCCGCCGCGGGGCTTGGTCATGAAGCGATAAGAACAATGATTACTATTTTTTTAACATTTTAAAAAACAGATAATGATTATGAAAAAATTGATTCTTTTAATTTCTGTATTTGTTACCATCTTATACAGTTTACAAGCACAGACAGTGGGTATCACACAGACTTATTTTGTTGATACTGATAACGGTCTTTTATCTCATATCAAAAGTGGCGTTCCTTCTGACCTTGGCAACTTCACCAAGCAATGGATAGGCATTGGTCAACCGGGCAATATTCCCGCTTATGGTTTCCGCACTCAATGGAACAATAATGCAGGCATCCTCGCACTTACAGGTACGGGCAGCAGCAAAAACCTTGAACTCAACTGGGGCGGTCCGGGTAAGACAGGCAGTTTTCAGATTAATAACATCACCAGTTTTACAAATCCAAGTGGTAAGATTAATCGCTTCACCATACTGTCAAATGGTAACGTTGGGATAGGTATTTCAGACCCAAGCGCAAAACTGCATGTAGAGGGAACGTTGAAAATCGGTAGTTATGAGACTTTATCGGATGCGGGTGGCTATACAATGGGCGTAAATGCCAATTTTGTTCCGACCAGTACAATCAGAAGAAATCTTGGCGAAACCTCGCGTCCGTGGGCAAATATATATTTCAGTGGCGGATTAATTTCAGCTTCCGACAAACGCTTGAAATCTAATATTCAAGACTCGGATTATGGCTTGAAAGAAATCATGCAACTTGCTCCGAAGTCTTATGATATGAAAGATGCGCCAGACAAAAAACGCTATGGTTTGATAGCACAGGACGTACAAAAAGTCATGAGCGAATTTGTATCTTCTACTGAAGTGGTCGTTGACGAAGAAAGCGGTACAAAAGAAACTGTAGCCACCGAATATTTAGGTGTCAACTACGTGGATATGATTCCGGTACTGATAAAAAGCATACAAGAACTGAACGCCCTTGTCGAAGCACAAGCCGCACGTATTGACGAACTTGAAGCACAACCCAACGATACGGACGATACGACACCAGACCCCAACTCGAATGACTCACGCCTGACACCACAAAGCACAGGCAAGGTATTTCAAAACAATCCCAACCCGTTTAAGAACAGTACCCGCATCAGCTACGAACTGCCGGAAAACACCCGTCAGGCAAAGCTCATCATCACGGATATGACAGGTAAACAGGTAGCCGCATACACGCTCGACAACCAAGCCACAGGCGAAGTTAGCGTAAACGCCAACGGCTTATCCGGCGGTACTTATATCTATATACTGATAGCAGACGGACAGCCCGTAGCCCGAAATAAAATGGTGATAGCCCGATAAACACCAAGCGTTTAGATGAATAACGGTAGCATAAGCACCTGCCGAAAAAGCCTGTAACGTTCTCGTTTACAGGCTTTTATTTTTTTTATTTAAAAAAAGTGAGCAAGGTTGTTACCTTTTTTCGACATACGTGCTATTTATTAAGTGAAGGCTCTTGAAAAACACATTTTTTAAATTCATCTAAAAATAAATCAATATGAAAAATCACACAATTTTTGGACTTCTGTTTTTGGCTTTGATGCTTATGCTGTCTTCCTGCTTTACATCTAAAGAACCAAGACAATACATTACCAAAACACAGAAAGCTGAAGTCTGTTTTTTGAACCACTCCGCAAAGGTCGCAGAAATACAATTTTCAGGAGAAAAACAGATACACAAAGTTTATCCCCAACAAGAGCTTTGTCTTAAACGATTTGCCGGTACATATACCTATAAGCTTAAAATAGGAAGAAGAACAAGCCGAAATCTTAGTGTCACCTTTAAAGAAGGTAGCACCGCAGAAGTTGCCCTGACTTTTGCACGATAACCAAAGCCTAAAAAAACACCAGAGAAAAGAAGGCACTCAACTCGTGATGTGGTTTCTCACCACAAACGGCGTGTTTCTTTTTTCACGCTACTACATGGAATGGTTCCCGTCTGCCGATATGCAGACGGGACATTCCTAATATATTTTAAAATAAATTGTTATCTTTGATAACCATTAAAATCCTTTATCCATGAAACGAACCACATCACACCTCACCGCTTTATGTTTCTTTTTGTGTCCTTTGATTAGTATTGCACAAACAGGACGTACTTTGGATTCACTGCAACTTGTCAATCTCTATAATTCAACTTGTAATCAAGGCTGTACCTTAAATTGGGATTTTAGCCAACCTATTGATACCTGGCAAGGAATTATACTTGTCAACGGAAGAGTTAATGAAATATTACTCTGGTCCAAAGGATTGAGTGGTAGTATTCCTGATTTACAATTAACCGAATTAACATTTCTTCATCTTCGTGAAAATAACCTAACTAGCAATCTTCCTGATTTCACAAATATGGCAAATTTGGAATCGCTTAGTTTAGGAGGAAACCAGTTAAGTGGAACTATTCCGAATTTCACAAATTTACCGAATTTGAGAGGAGTTTATTTGTGGGAAAACAATCTAAGTGATTCAGTTCCCGACTTTACTGGTTCACCTAATTTAGAAGTAATTAGTCTTGATATAAACAGATTAACGGGTAGCATACCAATATTTAATCACTTAGTTAATTTAGAGGAACTTTCGCTTAGTTTCAACCAGTTAGATGGAACTATTCCAAATTTCAGCAATATTAATTTACAGCGCATTGATTTAAATAGTAATCTCTTAACAGGTTCAATACCTAATCTCAATCTACCAAATTTACAAATTATTGATTTTGCTTTTAATGACTTGAGTGGCTCTATACCCACCTTTGATTCGACTGATTTAAGAGGGATATATCTCGGTGCTAACCGATTAACAGGCAATATTCCTGCTTTTGACAATTTGATTAAACTTGAAGTACTCAGGCTTTATAGCAATAATTTGAGCGACACCATTCCAAATTTCAATCTCCCTGAGTTGACTGAACTATATCTTTATGGAAACCAATTATCAGGAAATATACCAAATTTGAGCAACCTTACCAAATTAGAAAGCCTACATATAAATGAAAATAGACTAAGCGGAGAGATACCTAATTTTAACTTAGGAACTCTGCAAAGACTTAGAGTACAAGGTAATAAACTTAGTGGTTTGATTCCTGACTTCAACGGTATGCCTAATTTAGTGTGGTTAGAAGTTAGTGCAAATGAGTTGAGCGGTACTATTCCGGCTTTTTCTTCATTACCTAATTTAGCGGTGCTACGTTTAAAAAACAACAAATTTTCATTTGATGATATCGAAAACGCCATAATTAATCATGAAGACTTAGCCATTTTTACTTATTCACCACAATTTCATGGCACTGTTCAATCTAATATCGTACAAATAGGAGATACAATTACGTTAAGGTTATCTGACACGCTACATGGCAATAATAATGACAATGTATTATACCAGTGGAAGCAGAATAATAACATACTGGAAGGAAGTGTTGATTCCACCTACACAATAGATAGCTTACAACTCAGTCAAGTGGGGAAATACACCTTACACATGGCTGACCCTACCCGTGTGGCTGATTTGGAAGTTATCTCCGAACCTATATATGTTTATGTGAAAGGTTATGACCTTTACGGAGAACCGATTATATATAATCAATTAATGATTGAATTTCAAAGTAGAGAGGAGAGAGATGATTATGAAGAGGAGTTTCTAGTGCCCAATACAGGAATGGTGGTAGATAGTTGTAGTTGTAATCGCTTGCTATACCTATGGGAATTTCCAGATGATACTATTGCTTTAAAAGTATTACTTGATGTCAGTACCAAAACAGAAAATCAGAGTAGAGAAGCCGTAGTAAGTGGCGAACTCAATAATAAGATTCAACTGAAGTCATCAGAACTCGGAGAAGGCTGGACTTGGTCGGGTAATTACACTGACAGCTATCCGGATACTGTGCTTATTTATATGTTGGATTCCGGTTTAGATACAATGGGCTTGGATACCAGTAAGTATCTGATTCCTGATGCTCCTATTGATACCTGTCATAGCGGTTTATCAAGCTATGGTTACGATTATGCTGATACTTTGACATCTATTACAGATGGTGCGGCTGATTTACTCGGACATGGAACTTTCGGTACTCGGTCTATTATAGAAGGCTTACCGAGCAATATCAATATCAATATAGTTCCTTTAAAAGTATTTGATGATGTCGGACAAGCTAACTTATTTAATTTCATCTGTGGATTATATCATGCAATAGATAACGATGCAGATATTATTAGCGTAAGCGCAGGATACTCCGGTGAACCTTCCGACATTCTTGAAAATGCAATTGCTCTGGCACAAGAAAAAGAACAATTCATTATTGCTGCTACGGGTAATAAAGCTGAAAATATTGATACTCTTCCTGAATATCCGGCATATTATGCAGGTAGGTTTTACAAAATGGATGAATTTGGACAAGGCGAGTGGATCCATTACGATAACGTTAAATCGGTAGCTTCTATCAATGCTCAAGACGAACTCTCTGAATTCTCAAGCTATGGTTCTAATGCAGCTACACTTGCTGCTTATGGAGAAAATATGGGCGGCTACTCACATACAGGGGAACAGGTTAGTCTTAGCGGAACGTCTGTTGCTACTTTCTACGTTACCAGAGAACTTGCGGTTGAAATATCTAAAAATAAAAACCGTCCTTACCAGTCAATATGGGAAGACTTTGAGGCATCCTCCTTGCGAAATTGTCCTTCAATAGCCGATTTAACAAGTACCGGAAAATGTCTTGATATTAATTTAAATGAGGTATATGGTGATTTTAAAGTACTTCTTGAGGGTGCTTATGATATATCAAGTCAAGGAATGAATGCTACTTTAAATACTGAACGACACGTATTACCGGGACAACTTGGCGATACATTATTCCATGACACAGCAATTCAGCCATATAATATCGCTCCATTTTATTACTCAGGTACAGAGACTGTTCCAAATGGTTTTGAGAATTATCCGACAGAAGTGGTAGATTGGATATTATTATCATTGAGAACTGATATTATGCCGGAGACTGAAGTAGCTCGTACAGCAGCATGGGTAACCAAGAATGGTAAAGTACAATTATTGAAACCCTTGTTTGATACTATACCAACTACACATGATTCAGTATATGTTGTTATTGAGCATCGTAACCACATGGCGGTAATGTCACCGGAAAAGATACCGATTCAGACTAATATCATTAGTTGGGATTTTACACAACAAGATTCATACACAGCAGATGTGGGTACAGGTCAAATTAAACTAAGTCCTAATGTATGGGTAATGTTGACAGGTGACGGTAGCCAAATTAATGACATAAATGGCTACGACATAAATGGGAACGACAAAACAATTTGGCAAAGTTATAATGGAAATTTTGGTCAATATTTATCGGCTGATTATAACATGGACGGTGATATAAATGGGGACGACAAAATATTTTGGCAAAGAAATAACGGTAAGTTTTCTGTTATACCAAGATGATAGGCCCTGTTTTGCAAGTAAATTTTTTAATAATCATTCATTGTCACTTGATACAATGATATGAATTGAGGTTATCATTAATGTTTAGATTAAAACTCGCCTTGTATTTCCAAAATGCAAGGCGAGTATGATACCAAAACTATTCAGATTTACATTACATTTTTTCGATGAGATCAGGTGATATTAAACAAAAATCAATAAACATGAGAAAAAATCTGATATTCGCAATTAACGTACTGTTCTTGGTATTGTTACATAGTAACAATATGTATGGCCAAAATGACGGTAGATGTTTTCCACAGACGGAGGTACAATCAATAACAAAAAATATACAAGATATAATCTGTGGTGATACACTAACTCCTGTAAATGGTAATCTTGATGATGGAGACTATGTTATAACAATAAATGGCTTCATGGAATACTTCAATAAAAATGGTACCGTAGATCCTACCCTTTTGAAAGATGGGGATGAGGTTTGTATAACTGCTTTTACTTATGATTTAGTCACTATTAATGAGATTTTAAATCTTTTATACATAGACTGTCAGTTGGGGGCATGCGATATATTTCCCCCAATAATTCATCAGGTTATCAAGGCAATAGTATGCGGTGAAAATGACGGAGTTCCAGGAATAAATAGTATTCAAGAATTAGTTGATTTTCTTAAAGAATTGTCATGGTTTCCTATTCGAACTATACCAGAAGCGTATGATATAATAGATGCAACTAACGATGAAATTAGTAATGATTATGGAATTTTTTGTTACGCAAGTTACTCATTATGTGGTATATATGATGAGGATTACGAATGCCCTTTATTACCTATCGAATTAAAGTCATTTGAAGGAAAAGAAACTAATTGTCAAATGAGATTAACTTGGGAAACAGCAAACGAACGTAATTTTAGCCATTTTGAAATTCAAAAAAGTCATAGTGGAACTGACTTTCATACGATAAGCAGAGTAGAATCAATAAATGATAGGGATTCTAATAGTGGTATTTACAATTATACAGATGTGTTGGATATTAAACCAACTAATTACTATCGTCTAAAAATTGTAGATAAAGACTATTCTTACGTATATTCTGATATAATTGCATTAACATCCAAATGTATTGAAAATGATAATTTTCCAACCGTTAGTGTATATCCAAATCCGGTTAAAGGAAATTCACTATTCATTCAGTTAACTGCTCCTGTATCAGCAGATAATGTGAAAATTCATATTATAGACCAATTAGGCAGATCGATTATTGAGCATGATATAAGCATCACTGAAGGACCTAATCAATTGGAAATCAAAGTAAATACTTTGGATGTCCACACAGTTTACTTTCTTAAAATTGCAAGCAATGAATGGAGTACATCCATTCAAAGATTTGTAAAAGGATAAATATAAATACCAAATAATATTCTATTTCTTTAAGTGAAGAATTATTTTTTGTATAAAAAAGATAGGAATTAACGTATATTACTCCGAAAATTAAAAATATGCGTTATTTCCTGCTTTTTGTTTGTTTTATTCCTTGTAGTTTAAGTGCTCAATTATCTTTTATTAAGTTTAACTATATCTCTCAAGAAAATTGTACTTGTGAAACAGATAGAGACAGTACATTTTCAGAAATTTTGGCATTGTCTATAATCCAATCAGGAGAGATTAAAGACCCAAGAAAAAAAGCCTGTTATTATCAACAACTTGGCGGATATTATTATGATGCAAAGAAGGGCGACCAAAAGGCTATTACAAAATATAAGGATGCAATAAAGATAAGGGAAAAGTATAGAGATGGTCAATTATGGAAGTCATATCGTAACATAGGTATTGCTTACAAACGCTTGGGATACTATAAAAAGGCATTAGATTTTTTTGATAAAATTGAAGAACCTAAAAAAGATATACTGACATATCGGTATATTTCAGAATGTTATACGAAATTGGGAGAACACAAAAAAGCTATAGATGCTTCCGAGGCAGCTATAAAATTTGCAAAAGAAAATAAGTTAAAGGGTTTTCAAATAGGAGATACTTATAATAGATACTGTATTTCATTAATAGAAAGTAAATATCCAGAGAATCTATACAGTGCGGTAGTACAAGCCGACAAAGCAATTAGTTTCTTTGATAGTGATGATTACAAAGGTATAGCACCTGCACTTAATAACAAAGGAAACGCCCATAGGTGGTTAAAGCAGTATTCCATGGCTATTCAATCTTATGAAGAAGCTCTAGCAATACAGAAAAAGGCATTAAGAAAAGCCGAAACGCTCAATAATATAGCTACTGCACTATATGGGCAAGGTAAATATCAACAAGCTATAAATATCCTTAAAAAATCCCTACAACTAAAAAAAAATCGCTACGAAGATGCTCAATTTAGGTACACTTACGCTGCTAACCACGAAAACCTCGCCGAAAACTACGAAGCACTTGGCAATATTGACGAAGCCTTGAAAAACTATCAATTAGCTCTCATCAATATCATTGATAGCTTCCGTAATGAAAACATTAATACCAACCCAGGTGTAAAAGATAGCCTTTACATCTACAACAAACCCGACCTCCTCCGCGTCCTCGACCTCAAAGCCCAAGCAGCCCTAAAAAGCGGTAAAACCGACCTTGCTCACGAGACCTATCAGGAACTTGACGATTGGATAACTGAATTTTACAAAGACCTCAGCACCAATGAATCCAAGCTAAGGTGGATAGACCGCGCCCACGCTACATACGGTCGCGCGATAGATGTAGCATTAAAAAAAGGCGATAAAACAAAAGCCTTTGAATACGCAGAAAGAGCCCATGCCGTACTCCTGTGGCAAAGCCTTTCCCAACAAGCAGCAAGAAGTGTCATATCAGATGATGAAGACAAAGAAAAAATGGACGACCTCACCGCCAAAATCCGCCAAGCTGACCAACAATATCGCAATGGCGAAATCAAAGTCGAAGCACTACGCAACCTTGAACGCAAGCGAGAAGCCTTAGAAAAAACATTCGATGAGAAATACCCGGCTTATGCCCAACGCAAATACCAACCCGAAGCCACTACCGTCAGCGATATACAATCGAAAATCATAGATAACCAAACTGCATTTATTGAATATTACCAAACAGAGGAAACACTATATATTTTTACAATTACAAAAGACGGCTTAGAAGTCACCAAAAAAAACGCAAAAGAACTAACAAAAGACATTACTGATTTTGTCAAAAATATCAGTAATAAAAATATGAACGAAGATAACTACCACACCCTCGCCCACAAATTATACCAACAACTCATCCCCCAAAGCATACCATCAAATGACAAAATCAATCGCCTCGTCATTGTTCCCGACAGAGAAATCGGCACACTACCTTTTGCTGCCCTTGCTACCCAAGCTACTTCCGGTCAATTGAATGAGAACACCCCTTTTCTCGTCAAAAAATACACGACAAACTACCTCTACTCCGCAGGTTCATATTTGCAATTGCAACAGAAGGAAGCCAACCAAGACTATTGCTTTTCAGGTATTGCACCTGTTCAATACGAAATAGAAGGTTGGGATGAGCTGGAACATGCTGGAAAAGAATTAGACGAAATAAAATCACTGCATTGGATGTGGCAGAGAGAAATTCTCAAAGAAGAAGAAGCGACAAAGGCTGCATTCAAACGCATTATGAAAGAAGAATATAAAACCATACTGGTCAGCACACACGCTGCCTACGGTGAAAATGGCGGAGAGATTATCTTTCGTGATAGCATACTCACCCAAGATGAAATTGATGTACTCGAAGTCAACACTCACCGACTTATTTTGAGTGCTTGCAAAACGGGTGTTGGAGCGCAAAATCAGGGTGAAGGTATTTTGAGTCTTGGTTGGAATTTTGCCTACAAAGGCGTACCGAGTATTACGATGACACATTGGGAAGTTAAGGCGAGTACGACTAAGGACATCATCGTCAGCTATTGTGAAAACCTTAATAAAGGTATCTCTGCCGACCAAGCTCTTGCAGAGGCTCAAAGACAGTATTTAAGTGGAGAGAGCTATAGCATTGCCGAACCTTACTATTGGTCAGGTATTTTCCATACAGGAAATATTGATTGAACTACCTTTGCGAGATTGGTGTTTAAAAAACGCTAATCCTCATGAGTTACTGATTTATAAAAATAATGTTACATTGAGGCATTGCATTGTTTATTTCATTTTTACTAACTCTATTAATTTTAATACATGAACTATTTAAATATGTTTAAAAAATATCAACTCATTTTGCTTTGTTTGATTATGGTTTCTTGTCAGGCTTGTATGTCTGATATTCGTACTGAGTTGGTCAAAAAAGAAGGTACGACAGCCCTAAATCTGGATAAAGGCAAAACACTTTTACAGAATATTCACGAAGGACAAAGTGCTACCGCATGGTCGGATATTGAAGTATATGAAGTGACGCTCCAAGATGAATTTTTTGGTTTGATGGGAAGTTTTGCCAAGCCTTTTCCCGAGAAGAAAGTAAGTATGCAAGCCTTTTTTGCGCCGAATAGTTACGATGGCAAACTGACCTTCAATGGTGGCAAATTAAAAGGTAAAACATGGGGCATACAATCATGGAAAACCTACACACAAGAAGCTGACAATCAAGCTATTTTTAATAAAAATAAAAAAATTACGTTTTGGTTGCCCACCTATCAGTATTTCGTGGAATTGCCTGCCCGTATTCAGGCTGCCAATGTCATTTCTTATGCCGGTGAGCAAACGTTTAACGGTGAAAATTACGACCTCGTATATGCTACATGGAAGGCGCAAGAGCCGCAAAAAGATATTGACCAATACATGGTATGGATTAATAAAAAAACACATACAGTGGACTTGGTAGAATTTACGATACGCGACCAAATGAATTTTTTGACAGGCACGGCGATATACGAAGATTTGCATGAAGCTGGCAACGGTGTTGTATTGCCCAAACGGATTTCCATTAAAACGAAAAAAGATGATAAGAAGATGCTGCACCAGATGCGCCTATCCGGTTTCAAAGCCAATCATGTACCCGCAAGCGTGGTACGCCCCGACCCAAATTTGAAAGTTATGGGTGATGATAAAGGGTGAAAGGAAATGTAAAATGTAAAATAATAAATGTAAAATGTAAAAATTTTATAACGCGAAAACTCTTACAATATATTGATTTTAAATTTATTATAAATAACAAAAATACTTTACTCGCGTACTACCGACACTTTTACATTTATTATTTTACATTTTAAATTTTACATTTCAAACCAGCATTTCCCGTTCTTTTTCGAGGGCTTTTAATTCTTCGAGGGTTTGACCTTTGAAGCTATCATAGTTTTTTTGAATATCCTCCCAAGTATCTGATTCGCAATACTCTAATCGAATGGCTAAACCTACCAAGTTGTCCAAACCGATAATTTTCATAGTAGATTTAATGGTATGCGCTTCGTAGTGGATACCTTTTTTATTTTTATCCTTGATGTGTTGTTCGAGTTTTGAAAGGGTAGGTGGAACTTGCGCCTCAAAAAGGTCGAGGAGTTCAAATACATGCTGTCGTTTGCCTTTAAAGAGTTGATACAAATGACTAAGTTTTATAAGATGATGCGAAATATGGTCGGCTTGTTCTTTGGAAGATATATGTTCTGAATTGTGCATCTGTGTATCAAATATTTGGTGGATAGCCGACTGGAGACTTTGTGGTGTAAAAGGCTTGTTGAGACAAAATTTGATGTCTAATTTATGTAATATATCATCAGGTAAATGTGCCTCTGCACTCAGAACAATGGCGGGCAAATGGCGATATATTTCAGCAGATTGGCGCAGTTCTTCGATGAAGTCGATGCCATTGCCATCGGGCAGGTGTATGTCCGACAATAGGCAATCGTACTGATGCTCGGCTAGTTTGAGTCGCGCCTGTTCGAGTGTGGAAACTACATCTATATTAAGCTGCCAACCACTAAATACTTCCTTGATATAGAACACATTAGCTTCATTATCCTCCAAGAGCAAAAAGCGTTTTTCACGCCAGTTTTTGGGCACAAAAAGGTCACTGACCTGTTCGGGGCGGAGCGGATTTTGTTCGGTCGGTAACTCGAAGGGAAGTATGACTGTCATGGTCGTTCCCTGATTGACAGTACTCTTCACAGTGATGCTCCCATCCATCAAATTCAATAATTTTTTGACGATACTTAGTCCCAATCCCATACCTTCCTCGTTCCATGCTTTTTTATCATGCACTTGTACATAAGGTCCAAAGATACGTTCCAGTTTATCGGATTTTATACCAATGCCGGTATCTTGTATCACAAATTTTACATAAATGACATTCCCCTTTTCCCGCTCCACTTTAGTGTGCAACGAGACACTTCCTTGTTCGGTAAATTTGACCGCATTATTGAGCAAATTGAGTAAAATTTGGTACGTGCGCGTACTGTCACCCAACAGGCAGGGCGGGAAATCCGCTTCGGTATTAAAAGATAAATCAATGCCCTTTTTTTCAGTTTTTACGGATAGCGTGCCTTCCAGATTATTGAATAATTCGGCAGTATAAAAAGGCTCTTTTTCGATTTTGATGTCTCCCGAATTGACACTCGCCATATTGAGCAAATCATTGACAATAACAATGAGTTTATCGACAGACCCCTTGATGACTTCCGTATATTTTTGTTGAGAATGATTGAGCGGCGTACCACTCAACAGGTATCCCATACCAAGTATGCCATTGAGTGGTGTCCGCATTTCGTGACTGACTACGGCATATAGGTTTTCTTTAAATTTAGCCTCCTCTTGTATGACCTTTTTTTGCTGCTCAAGCAAGGCACTTTTTTCTTCCAACTCCTTAATGGTATTATTTAAAACGGTCGTCATCACCGATTTATCTTGAAGTATTCTTTTTATTTTGAAATTAATGACATCCGCCTCATGATTTACATTATTTAATAATTCAGATATAAGTATTGTATGTTCCTTAGGCAAGTTGAGCCGCTTAATTTCCGCTGTTAAAGCCGCTATGTGCTTACTGATTTTATTATTCATCCCTATGCTATTTTTTTATATTGCCACAATGTCTAATCTTTATATTGCTAAGGGAAGTTAGTTATTGGTTTATGGAGTTTATGGAGTTGATGGAGTTGATGGAGTTGATAAAGTTGATTAGTTGATAAAGTTGATTAGTTGATAAAGTTGATTAGTTGATAAAGTTGATTAGTTGATAAAGTTGATTAGTTGATAAAGTTGATTAGTTGATTGAATTTACCTTGATAATGATAGCATGTTTAAATTTTGTAGAAAAGTTTTGACACTTTTTCGACTTCATTTCAAAATAAAAACAATATTTAACTTGACAATATCATATTTTAAAAATAAAAGTATGTTTGTATTTAACATGGGATATTTTTTCCAAATTTGGGCTAAAACTCGTCAGACATTTTCAAAATTCACCGATGATGTCATATTTTTCCTGCAAAGTTAAATGTCTGACGAGTTTTAGCCCAAATTCAAGGACAAACACTGGCTATATTAAATAAAAATCGAACATGAAATTGTCAAGTTAAGCACTCCGTTTACTAAACTTCAAAGAGTAAACGTACATAAAGCACTGATATTTAGCTAATTATTGATATTGGTGATATGCTTACGTTTACGACTATACATGAACCCCAAACCAGAACGTCTTGCTGTTTTTGTGTCATGTATAGTACAATGACTGAATGAGTGAATGAGTAAATAAAGCACTGTTTATCAATTGTCCAACTATGAACTGATAGCCCACTAATTCATCGTCCTCAAAGTCACCAGCGAGCAAGTTTCATTACCGTAACTCGTTTTACCTTCGGTATTTTTACCGATTTCTGCATACGTAAAAAGTCCGGTACAGGGTTTTTTCCAAAGTTCATATACACCACGCACTTCGTCGTCGATAGCCGGACCAAGTGAAAAATGACGTGCTTTGCACGAAAACATCAACAATGCGTCTGCATCATTTACTTTTGTTTTGAAATTTGAAAAATGTGCTATATTCCGGTCAACTAACTCAAAGCCGGATGCCATGGAAAAATGAAAAATATCGCCTTCTCTGACCCTCCCCGCCATGAGCAGTGAGCGGTCGTGTGCATTACTCCCCACCGGCGCACGCATCACACGATTGCCACTACGCTCCAATTGAAACGGATATTGGGCATTGGCTAATGAAATACTGCCTTTTTCTTCATTAATATGGTAATAATTTCCGAAAAATCGTTGGCAATAATCCAAAGCCGGTTCATCATTGATAGTATAGACGACATTGCCTTTGGCTTTGGTAATGACATGAGGAGTTCCCACAGGTTCCCAGCCACTGACTGCCAAGCCATCCACTTCAATTTTTTGGGTATCAATAATTAATGTGACAATGGCATTTTCGGAAATCCTGCTGCCCGAAAAAACCTGTGTGGAGAGGGCTAAAGTAGCATCACTACACGTTCCGCCAAATATGGTGGGTTCGTGAAGCGATGCTCCATAAATACCCTCAATCATGCCTTCACCGTCCACAGAAAAAGTCATTAGTGTGATGTAAGCCGGGCGCGAAAAGTGAGACAAGCCGAAGTCAGCAATAGCTGTACCTGCCTGTTGGGATGTCATCTTATCGCAATCTTGGAAATGAATACGATAATTATCTTTGTCAATGCCTAATAGCATGACCGCCATACTGTTTTTTGTGACGTGTCCATTGACAAATTCACCGGCAGTAGAACCACCGATAAAGTCAATATCATACTTGTCAAAGAGTTGACTCAACTCTTTGAAATTATTTGTTTCGGTTGAAAAAACAATGGCTAAAGAAGGGCTAAAATTAGTTTTTATTGTATTTAAAATACGGGCTTCTAAACTGGTGCTTGAATTGACCTGAAAAGCTGCTACATTCATCCTATATTAGGTTTTATACTCATATAAAATGGTAAGCCATTCTATAAATAGTATGTATCAAGTTTGGTCTGGGAACGACTAAGTAACTATGGATATATAAGGAAGGAGTAGTGCATGTTTTAATTTATCGTTACAAAGTCACAAAACGCCGATTTGTTATATAATTCAAAAGCAAAAATACAAAATAATTTTATGTTAATCAAATGTAGATAAATAGAATAAGACAAAATAAACAGGTATTTGATATTATTTTCTGTATAGTATTATACGTTAAAATTATAATATTTGTTTCAATATTTCAAACAATAATTTAATGAATATGCGTAAGTTCTTGGTTTTAATTAACTTTTAACGAAAAACTATAAGAAAAAATTATAATTAAAAATCAAATAATATCAGACAAACAAAATACTTAGCACAAAACATAATTTATCTTTGTATAGAAAAAAAACATTAATTTTACATTAAACAAACAATTCGTTGCTTTGTTTGTCCGTAATTCGTAGATATATTATTCCAAAACATATTGCAAATAAACAATTTCACTATGAAAAAATATGTATTTATTCTATATCTCTGTCTGTCAGGCAATCTCTCTTTTTCACAACAAACCATTGGTTTATTTCTAAATGACAGCCTTGCTTTTAATGGCTATACCCTATTTGCTCCGGCTTCCTCTACGACGACCTATCTGGTGGACAATTGCGGCAATGTTATCAATACATGGGAAAGCCCCTTTCGCCCCGGTGAGGTCGCTTACCTGCTCGAAAACGGCAATTTGCTTCGGGCTTGCCGTCTGGGGAGCAGCCATTTTTTTGGCGGCGGCATAGGTGGCAGGTTGGAAATGTACAACTGGGAAGGTGAATTGGTATGGGGCTATGATTACCGCTCCGATGCCTACCACCAACATCACGATTTGGAGTATTTGCCTTCCGGCAATATCCTGCTGACGGCATGGGAATATCGCACCGAAGAAGAAGCTATACAGGCAGGACGCAACCCCAGTAAAGTGAGCGACGCACTCTGGCCCACCCAAGTCATAGAGCTGCAACCTATCGGAACGAATGAGGCGAATATCGTGTGGGAGTGGCATTTGTGGGATCACCTGATACAAGATTTTGACCCTTCGAAAAATAACTACGGTACAGTAGCTGACCACCCTGAACTAGTGGACATTAATTCCGGTCAAACAAGTAGTATGGATTGGGCACATGTCAATTCGGTGGACTACAATCCTGCGCTCGACCAAATCATCATCACCTCACGATATTTCAGCGAATTTTGGATTATTGACCATAGCACCACGAGCGAAGAAGCCGCCGGACATACAGGCGGAAATTCAGGACGTGGCGGTGACATTCTCTACCGTTGGGGCAATCCGTATATATATAGGCGCGGTACGCCTGCTGACCAAAGCCTTTTTGGTCCGCATGATGTACATTGGATACCCGAAGGACTGCCCGATGCCGGAAAAATTATGATTTTTAATAATGGACAAGGCAGACCTACCGGTGCCTATTCGTCCGTTGACATCATCACGCCGCCTATGGATGCCAATGGAAATTATATGATAAATAATGGTACTGCCTACGGTCCCAATGCGCCGGACTGGAGCTACACTGCCGATCCGCCCAACTCGTTTTTTTCCGGTTTTATCTCCGGCGCACAGCGGTTGCCCAATGGCAATACCTTAATTTGTGAAGGAGCGCGAGGGCATTTTTTCGAGGTAGATACGGAGGGCAATAAGCATTGGGAATATATCTCGCCGGTGGCTTTTGGCGGTCCGCTAGCGCAAGGCGAACCTATCGGCGGGCAAAATACGGTCTTTCGTGCCTATCGTTATGCCACGAATTATCCGGCTTTTGATGACAGAGAACTCACGCCCGGCACGCCCGTAGAACTCAACCCCATAGCCTCTGATTGTCAGATTTATGAAACGATTATATCGACCGAAAACCCTGAAAATCAGTCAGCTATATCTAGCTATCCCAATCCTGTATCTACTTATATGAATGTACATAACAGAGAGACTTCCGACACACAAATTACGATCTTCGACCTTGCAGGTAAGGCATTATACACACAGCAATACGATGATGCTTCTTTTGAAATTGATATGCAGTTTTTACAGTCGGGTATTTATTTTATTCATTTTTATAATGAAAATAATTTGCGAACAAGTGTGGTGAAGGTGGTGAAGATGTAAATAAGGGTTACATTTGTCAATTTATTAGGGAATGTTCACTCAACTGTGTCTTATTCGATTAAATGAAGAGTCTGCATTAATAATGAGAAAAAACGATTTTAACAAAATTTAATTTTGTATTATATGAAAATTTAATTTTTTAATTAAAATATAATTTAAATAAGATTATGTAAATATTTAAATTACAAATTATTAAAAATAATAAAAAAATATTTTATATTTATTTTTTCTTATTATAATTTTTTAATATAAAAATAAAATTTTAACTTTTTTGAATTTCTATACTTTCTAATGTGGACTCAATGAAGGATGCGAAATTCGTAAAAGTATGATAATCAACACTCTGCGTTCTCTGCGTGAAAAAGTGTCAACTACTTCGATAAACATGTCAATGAAGACTATAAGAAAAGAATATCTGTTTGCATATTGTGAAAAATCACAAAGTACATTAATGTAAATCATATTAGACATTTTACAAAAAAACATCTAATATGATTTATTTACATTCAAGGAAGTTAACTGGCTCGGATTACAATCAATGAGAGGTAAAAGCTAATAATCATTGTGCCAGAGGGTTTCCTCCTTTTGTCTTGACGAAAACTATCGACCTCCAGCAGCAACAGTGGTACTTGTTTTCAATTCAGCTTTGAGGTCAAAGTCAAGTTGATAACGGACATAGTCATGTACCGTGCTATATGGCAATTCCAAATCATATTTATCTTTCAGATAACGTTGAATATCTACATACGTTCTGAAATTATGTTTAGAACTGAGTTTTTTGGTCAGTGCAAGTCTGACATTTTTAGGAAATTTAGTCGGTGCGCCGGGACTTTTAGATATGCTCAATAAGCCTTTTAAGCCTTCTTTTTCATACCTTCTGAGCCATTCATCAATGGTAGTACGACTGTAACCAAGCCTGACGGCAAGATTGCGTTTGTAGTTTTCCTCTTTGGATTTGATGAGATAAAGCATTTCTATACGATGTGCTTTTTTCTTATCCCATTCCTCTTTTAGGAGTTCCGAAAGTTTTACTTTTGACTCCTTGATTTCGATATTAATCTGTTTTGGCATGTGAACTAAAATTTAGTTAAGTAGAAAAATAGATAGAGAATGTAATTCTGGTAATTCACATTTTATCTGTTAGAGAGGATAATGCATGCTTCACAAGTATCCTTATGGCAAATATAAAATAATTATTAAATTAAATCAAGAGGTAAAGTATAAAAAATAGATATAAGTAATTAATCCATTACATTACTCTCTAATAGTGAGACAAAAACAAAAAGCAAGTAGAATATTTTTAACATTTTTATTTTACTGAAAAAAATGAAATTGAGGATAAATTTAATCTATACGTCGATCCTAAGCTATTCATAATCCAATAAGGTGAGTGAAAAGTAATTTATATAATGTATTCACATATTCATCCATTTATATGTGGTCAATCAGACCTTTTACAATATAATAACACTCATTGACGGTCACATCTATCAGATTTAAGATGATATAATTTTTTACTTTCCCTATTGTCGGCAGCTAAAGCAGCCGATACTTCAAAAAATGTGGAAAACCCTGTGCATACTTTGTGCATAACTTTCTCTTTTCCATAATTAAAAGCCCAAAATTCTCCGTACTTTTGCAAGCTGAAAAATAATGTCCGCCTGCGTATATGTATGCGTAAAACAACGGACTAACCGACTGCGGACACAACATGGAATTAAAGACGCTGGAAATCAAGGGCTTCAAGAGTTTTGCGGACAAAACCATCATCAATTTTAATCAAAATATAACGGGGGTGGTTGGTCCGAATGGCTGTGGTAAATCCAATATCGTGGATGCCATTCGTTGGGTATTGGGCGAGCAGAAAAGTAAGGAATTGCGCTCCGATAAAATGTCGAGCATCATTTTTAACGGTACAAAAAAACGCAAGCAAGGTGGTTTGGCAGAGGTGTCGCTGACTTTTGAAAACACCAAAAATATCTTGCCTACCGAGTATCATACGGTCACGATTACGCGCATGTTATACCGTAGCGGCGAAAGTGAATACCGCCTCAACAATGTTCCCTGCCGACTCAAAGACATCCGAAGCCTGTTTATGGATACGGGTATTGGGTCCAATTCTTACGCGATTATCGCGCTTGGAATGGTCGATGATTTGTTGAATGATCGTGAAAACTCGCGCCGACGATTATTTGAACAAGCCGCAGGTATTTCTAAATATAAAATTCGTAAACGAGAGACGTTCAATAAATTAAAAGGAACAGAAGCCGATCTTGACCGCGTAGAGGATTTATTATTTGAAATAGAAAACAACCTGAAATCGCTCGAAAAACAAGCCAAACGCGCCAAGCGATATTTTGAACTCAAAGAAGAATACAAAACCCTAAGTATCGAACTCGCCGTTCATCGCCTTAAAGACCAATCGGCAACCTACAAAGAATTACAAGAAAAAATCACGAAAGCCAACGACGCGCAATTGCAGGCAACTACGCAAGCTACCAAATTGGAGGCGCAATTGGAATCCGTCAAAACGGGAAGTTTGGATGAAGAAAAAGCCTTATCCGACAAACAAAAACACCTCAACGAACTCGTCGGTAATATTCGCAGTAAAGAGAATGATAAAAAGGTTTTTGTACAAAAAATACAATTTATCAAACAAAACGAAGCGAGCCTTTTTAACCAAATAGAAACCGCACAGGGCAATCTCGCGCAAGTCGAAAAAGACATTATTTATTACAGAGGCGAAATCAATCAAGAGAAGGAAATCGAAACGCGATTAGAGGCTCAATTGAAAGAAGCACAAGATGCACTCGACAATATCAAAGGCAATCATGGTACACTCAAATCGGAGTTGGATGAATTTATGACCACCCAACAAAGCCTTGAACGTCAGGTATTTGAGTTGGAAAA
Source organism: uncultured Saprospiraceae bacterium (assembly GCA_938028705.1). Classification (GTDB taxonomy): domain Bacteria; phylum Bacteroidota; class Bacteroidia; order Chitinophagales; family Saprospiraceae; genus JAHDEO01. The sequence continues at coordinate 21,429 of CALIZI010000114.1, forward strand.
AAGAGTGGCAATACATGGTTCGCAAAAAGAAAATCTGCAACGCGACATCGCGCACAATGAAGAAGAAATCAATCGCCGACAATCGGAAGTGGGCGATTTACGCAGCAAATTTGAGGAGTTGAGTAAGGTGCAAAATGAGAAAAATAAATTTGTCAATAAACTCGAAGACGAAGAAACTAATCGCAAAATTAAAATAGAAGCGATAGATAGAGAAGTCGAAACGGTGAAGCAAGAACTCGTCGTTATCAATCGTCAATTGGATGCCAAACGCAACGAATTTCAACTGACCAAAAGCTTGGTTGAAAACCTTGAAGGCTTCCCCGAATCCATTAAATTTCTCAACAAAAGCCGCGATTGGGATACCAAAGCCCCCTTGCTTTCCGACATCATTTATTGCCCGGAAGAATACCGCGTAGCGATAGAAAATTACCTTGAAAATTATATGTCTTATTATGTTGTGAAAAACGAAAGTGAGGCAATAAAAGCGATTAGCCTATTGAGTAAATCGCAAAAAGGTAAAGCGAATTTCTTTTTGTTGGATAAAATAAAAAGCCATGTTGCCAATGCTGCGGCTGCTCCCGTAGCGGGTGCTATGCGTGCGTTGGATGTGGTGGAAATGGAGAAGGATTACCTCAATTTGTGCCAATACTTACTCGGAAATGTATGGCTCACCGAAGGCGATGCGCCACCCGACAAATCATTGCCCGACAATACAGTTGCACTCTCCAAAAGCGGTAAATATATCAAGACCCGTTTTACTTTGTCCGGTGGTTCGGTGGGTTTGTTTGAAGGGAAGCGTATTGGTCGGAAAAAGAATCTGGATATACTCAAAAAAGACATTAGTACGCTGGAAACCAAAGGAAAACAATTGACAGAAAAATATGAATCGAGACAACGCGAATTGCAGGAACTCCGCAATGCCACTCAGGAAAATTTGATTCGGGAAGAAAAAAATAACCTTAACCAACTCCAACAAGAAACCATTGGTCTGCAAACGCGATTGGAGAATTTTGAGACCTTTCTGCGCGACCTCCAACGCAAAAAAACACAAAGCGAGGAGCGCATCCGCGAACTCGAAACCCAAGACGCAGACATTGATGTACAACTTACCGGATTACGCACCGAGTATGGACATACGCAACAACAAATTGCGAAAATGGATAGCTCATATCGCTTGGCTGCCGAGACATTGAGTAAGGCATCAACGGATTATAATCAGAAAAATATTGAGTTTATTCGTCAGCAAAATAAGACGACCGCACTTAGCCGCGAATTGACATTTAGAGAAAATCAACTCAGTGGCATCAAGGCAAAAATGGCAAGCGACCGCGAATCAAAAGCCGCCGCCGCCGCCGACCTCCAAGAAACCGAACAAGCCATCGTCCAACTCGAAACCGACCTCGTCGAACTCTACCAAAACAAGACCGCCTTTGAAGGTGTGCTGAACGAAGCGGAGCAAAAATATTACAGCGCAAGAGGCAATATCAATGAGATTGAAAACCAATTGCGACAGGCGCGACGGGTAGCGCAGGATAGTCAGATGTTGGTCAGTCAGTTGAAGGATAAATATAATGAAGTGCGCTTGGAATTGTCGTCGATAGGTGAGCGATTACGCATCGAATTTAACATCGAAATCAACGACATCATCAAGCGCGAACCCAATCCCGAATACAAAAAAGACGAGCTCGAACACAAAGTCAGTCGCCTAAAATCGCGCCTCGACAACTACGGCGAAATCAACCCCATGGCAGTCGAAGCCTACGACGAAATGAACGAGCGTTACGAGTTTATCACCGCCCAACGCAATGACCTCCTCAGTGCCAAAGACACCCTCCTCGAAACCATCAAAGAAATAGAAACCACTGCCACTGAACACTTTATGACCGCCTTTACGCAGGTGCGCGAACATTTTCAAGTCGTTTTCCGCAGCCTATTCACGGAAGATGACACTTGCGACCTCACCTTAGAAGACGAAGAAAATCCGCTCGAATCGCCCATCAAAATCACCGCCCGACCAAAGGGCAAACGCCCCCAAACTATCAACCAACTTTCCGGTGGCGAAAAAACCCTGACCGCTACCGCCCTCCTCTTTTCGCTCTACCTCCTCAAACCCGCCCCCTTCTGTATTTTCGACGAAGTAGATGCCCCACTCGACGATGCCAACATCGGTAAATTCAACAAAATTATCAAGAAATTTTCGGAAGATTCGCAGTTTATTATCATCACGCATAATAAAGCCACGATGTCGTCAGTGGATATTATTTATGGTGTGACGATGGCGGAGCAAGGGGTTTCGCGGGTGGTGCCTGTTGATTTTCGGTCTTTGAATTGATTGAACACGGATGACGCGGATTTGGCGGATTAATGCGGATTTTTTCATATATTTGTCCCATGTCACAGCCGCAAAACCATATCAAAGTTTTCATTGCTTATGCGCGAGAAGATGAGAAATACCTTAATCGCCTCCGTGTCTATCTCTCCCCGCTTGAACGTAATCAAACCATTAAGATATGGTATGACGGCGAAATTGTACCTGGTTCGGTTTGGGAAGAAAGTATAAAAACGCATATTCACTCAGCTAATATTATTTTACTTTTGGTTAGTGCAGACTCACTGGCTTCTGATTATTTTTATAATCAAGAAATGTCAGATGCGCTCAAACGACACGAAAAAGGAGATGCTATCGTAGTTCCTGTCATCCTTCGAGATTGTAATTGGGAACTTACTCAATTACGTCCACTCCAAGCTTTGCCAAAAGATGCTAAACCTATTTCATTGTGGAATGAACCCGATGCTGCGTATGCGAGTGTAGTACGTGGTTTGGATAAATGTATTGCTATTGCGAGAAGTCGTAAAGGAAATGTGATATCCAATGTTGATTTGAAAAATATCATGGATGATATTGATTCTGAAATTGAAAGTGACTTGTTGTTGCAAAACACTGGTAATCAAGTAAATGAAAAGTTATTATTGGCTAAAGAGAATCTTAATAGCCATGCTGATAAAAGAGCAAGAGAATTAGTGGACGAAGTTCTCGTATTAGAGCCCGATAATGAAGAAGCAAATAAGATGTTGTCTACTTTGAAGTATAGAGAAAGCCAGGATAATTGGGTAGCAGTTGCTGCGGTTTTATTAATTATAATATTTATATTAGTTTTATTGTCGTCGGCATTTCCTTTTTGAATTTTAACAAACTATTCAGAAAAGCCGAATCTGGCAGCGGCAGCTTTGAAGCGTTTTAGAAGTTCGCTTATCATTTTGAGTGGATTGGTTTGTGTAAGTGTTTTGATTAGGTGGTAATTTACGAGTTATTTGGCAGGAATTAAAATGTGTAGGTGTGTCTCGTTTGGCATTTTCAATCAGCATTTGCAAGTAGTTCCTTAAAGTTCGCTAGTGAAACCACTTGTACATTTTCTACGGCTTCCATTGCCAGCAATTTTTTATCGCCTGTAATCAAATATGTAGCGTTGTATTGAAGGGCTAAATCGAATAGATAATTATCTTTTATATCGGGGCTGTCCTTGAAAATTAGCGACAAGTTCATCCATGTAGTTGACATTCAAAAAAGATTCCTCTCAAAGGGTATAGTATGTACCTTTGAGAATGATAATAAACAACATACATACGTTTACCCAAAGAAAAGAATCTAGTTCTTTGACAGATAAGCCATTA
>CALIZI010000115.1 GCA_938028705.1 uncultured Saprospiraceae bacterium
TGGACTTTGGACAAAATGGGAATTAGGAAATTGGGAAATTCGGTTTAAAACCGTAATTCATTGATAATCAATTAAATAAGTTTTATTAATAAAATAAAACATGCAATTAATTATTTTTTGTAAAAATCTAAAACAGAAGGGATTACCTAATTTCCTAATTCCCCAATTTCCTTTGTCCAAAGTCTAAAATAAGAGACCCTTGCATTATTGATCCATGCCCACGCTACCAATGTAAAATTCCATAAATCAGAATTGACTCCGGTGGCTTCAAATGTCGGTTGGATTAAAATCGCCTTTCTTATACCACTATTTTCCCAATCAATTCTCCTCTCCTCAAATGTACGCAAGGCTTTAGGAAAATGTGGTCTGTCTTTAGAAATTAGCCCTCCTATCTCTTGGTTTATCTTTTTTATGAATGATTCTATTTTTTCAAAACGATTCATTTCTTTTTGTTTTTAAAAAGGTAAAAAGTCAATTGGAATTTGGTGCTTGTTATTTGGGATTTGTATTTTTTGCATCAATTGTGTCCAAATATACTCAAAGCATTATTGGTTGTCACCTCCGCTATTTCGTCTAATGACATGTCTTTAACTTCTGCCAGTCGATTAGCGACGATACTGATATAAGCACTTTCATTTCGCTTACCGCGATGCGGTACGGGAGAGAGATAAGGCGCATCGGTTTCGAGTACAAGGTGTTCGAGCGGAATGTCTTTGACGACTGCTCCCAAGTTGGCTTTTTTGTAGGTCAGTACACCGCCCAAGCCCATATAAAACTCCAAATCCATAATCGCCTGTGCCTGTTCGAGTGTACCGCCGAAGCAGTGAAAAATACCTTGCAAGCGTTCATCCTTTTCCTGCCCGACCAAATCTATCAGTATATCCAAAGACTCCCGCGCATGTATGACGATAGGTACGCGCAATTCTTTCGCCCAATTGAGTTGTGTGATAAACGCTTTTTTTTGTTCTTCCAAAAAAGTTTTATCCCAATACAAATCAATCCCGATTTCGCCCACTGCACAAAAAGAACGTTTGCCGAGCCACTCTTCAGCGGCTGCAAGTTCTTCTTCATAATTGGCTTTGATAGAGCAGGGATGTATGCCCATCATGGCAAAGCACTGCTCAGGATGTGCGGCTTCGAGTTCGAGCATTCCGGCAATGGATTTTTTATCAATATTGGGCAAATAAAAACGGGTAATCCCTTGTTTATTAGCACGTTGGAGCATCGCATCGCGGTCCTCGTTGAATTGCTTGGCGTATAAATGTGCGTGTGTATCTGTTAGCATTTTTGTTTGGTGATTAGTAAATATTCACAGGTCTGACCTGATAATTAGGTGCAAAAGTAGCGTTTTAAATCATCATTATCAAATTTGTAAAATGTAGAACTAACTGACAAGATTACTCCGTATATTTGTCTGTATCTTCTAAAGGGTGGACTGTAAACTGCATTCTATGTTTTATTCAAATGAATTAAAAAATGATGTAGAAAAGGCGTATTTTTACACCATAATTAATCATTCTTAGGTGTTACTTATACTTTTATACTATAATTTCATCAATATTTAATATTCAAAAATATTTGTATTAAAATTAATAAAAATTATAATATCAAAACATAACGAAACCTGAGAATCAAGCACCACGAATCTAAGAACAAAAAATAATGCTAAGGAAGTTGTCCATGCTGTTTGTCATTATCACCTGCGTGTGCCAGATGCTGGAAGCGCAAAGTGATACTATACCTGTACCTAAACGTTCTTACCCGTCTGTCAATGAAAATGACCTGATAGAAACAAAGTGGAAATATACTTATACGGCACACGTAGAGACGAATAATATCGTACACAAAGCCGATGCGGAGTATGATTATTATCTTCATTTGCGACACGATTATACTTTTGAGGATTACCTGAACGGTAAAAAATCGGAAGGTCCTTGGGTGTTGAATGAAGATCAAAATGAGATTTTTTATAAGTTCAGAAATATTCGTTGGTGGCGCATTGCGGAGTTGACAAGGCGCAATCTGGCGATTGAATTTTCATTGGGCAATGCCTCTTATCAGTACCACTTTGTAGCGGTGACGAGCGATGAAGCGCCCTTTATCAAACGTGCCAATGAACTCCCGGATATTGAGGTGATAACGGAAGGTAAACGCAGGAAAGCAATTGCTGCCATCAGAGACCTTGTACGGGTGGATAAAAATAAACGCGAAGCCCGCCGCGAACGCCGCAGAGACAGAAGGCGACAACGCCGCGAGAACCGAAATGAACGCCGCGAAAATCGTTTTGAACGCCGCTACAAACCCGAAAATGAACAAACTTTTATTGAGATAGCAGTCATTGGCGGTGGCTTTTACGGTGGTTTGGATCCGGTGTTGAAAGACTTTACGGTTTTGAGGAATACGGGTGAAGTGGTCAAAGAATTTGAGAGCGTGAACAAAGGACTTATCAAAACCACAGCGCAAGTAGATAGAGAAGATATGGAGCGTTTGGTGAAGTTTATTATTTCCAAAAAATTCTTTGATTACGAAAATCTATACGACTGTGTAACAACGGATTGTGTCAAAAGAAAAGGTAAAAAACCTACGCCTATTCCGCTACGGGTATCGGTACAATACGGCTCACTTCGCAAGGTAGTGACCGTCGGGATTTGGGGCTACGACGGCGACCAAAAAATTAAATACGTGGATTATCCCGACGACATTGAACTCATTGTGGACGGACTACAAAAACTCGTACAGATGTGAGGGGGAGTAGTGAGTTATTGGGTTGATGAAAAAGCACCACTATGCGTAAGAGGATTTTCTGACTTGTAGTGGTGCTTTTTTATTGTTGCTATTTAACAATGTGTCCGCCAAATTAAAAATTACAAATTGAACGCAAATAGTTTATTTATTTTTATAAAAAATTAATTTTCAATTAAATACAAATTATAATTTAATAAATAGTCAAAAAACACTGAATACCCAATTTGGCGAACACATTGATTTAAAAACTACTTTATCCAAAAATTATTTCCCAACAAAAAAAGCCCACTCAAAATTGAGCGGACTTTTTCAAAATATTTTAATTTAAAATAAGTTTATTTCACGATAAATTTTCCGCTATACATTTCTCCATTGTGCGATAATTGGTAAAAATATATGCCGCTATTAAAATGACCGACAGAGAGTCGTTTGTCTTGCAGATGTTGTGTGCTGATGTATTTGCCTTGTACATCGTGTATGGTGATAGTGGTAGATGTGGGGTTTTCTATGTCGAAGTTGATGAGGTTGTTTGTGGGATTGGGGAAGATGTGGAGATGACTGGTATTAATATTTTCAACTGCTGTGATGACGGATGAATAGTGATATTCTGACCTAAAGGTAAGCACCCATGTTTGGTTAGCCTCATCCCAGTTATGAGATTCTCCGTAAGTTTGATTAGTATTGGCGTATATCATGAAGATATCGTAACGATAATCGGGTATTATCAACTCATCAAGGAGAATTTCACCATAACCGCCACTACCTCTCCTTGTGGGCTGCCATTGCTGTGTATCTGTGTTCCAGTCAAATTCGATTAGTGACGTGCGGTTATCATTATCATCATAAATATATTCTACTTTTTTAAAATCACCAACCCATTGTTGGGTGGCTTCGTTCCATTCATAAGACGCTCTTAGTATTCGATTTCCCCGGCTATCGTAATCATATTCTGTCTTTTTGAGCTGCGTCCAAGTTCCACCGTCCAGCAAGTATGTAAGATATTGGATGAGTTGTCCTTATGTATTATATATGTGTTCATACATATAGCTTTTTACCCATTGCAGAGTAGTATCATCCCATAAGTAACGTATTTCAGATATTACATTGCCTTCTGGATTATATGTACTTTCAACTCTGTCTTCGTTTTTCCATGTCCATGTATCGGTATTCCAATGATAATAAATATTAACTGCAACATTACCTTCTGCATTATATATGTATTCGTTTTTGTTGACTCCCATCCATTGTGAGGTGCTTGTGTCCCACCTAAATATTCCTTTGTCGGTAAGTTTATCATTTGTATAAGCGCTTTCTCTTTTGTTACTTCCCTGCCAATTATTTGTCGTACTATCCCATTTGTAGGAAACGAATAAAATTTCATACCCATCGGTATCATAGTCTCTTTCAACCTTACTTGAAACAAGCCACTGTTGCATATTTTCGTCCCAAGAATATATAAGAAGTAATGTTTCCTTGCCATTGGAATCATAAGTGATTTCGCGTCTTGTATCTTCTATCCATTCTTGTGAGATAGTATCCCAAGCGTATGTAATCTGTGATGTCTCATTGCCTGCTATATCGTATATGTATTCTCCTTTTCCAGAATTTCTCCACTGCCCCGTATCGTCGGGCGTATAATAGATAGCTATCGTATTATTACCATCATTATCGTATGCGTATTCTGCTCTATGATAATTTTCCCATTGCCCCATATCATCAGACACATAACGAACAATCAGTGTGTTATTGCCGTCATTATCGTATGCGTATTCTCTTTTGTCAGTACTCTCAAGCTGCCCGTTGAAATAAATAATAGAATCCAACCGATGTTTTTCGATTTGTCCAAATAAGCTGACCATCAAACAATTAAAAACAATAAGTGCAAATGTTTTTTTCATTTTTTGAAAAATTTAATGTGTTAAAAAAGTGTGTGGCTGCAAACCTATTGTTGCAATTATGAGTAGTTTGTACGTTTAAATTGGTTGCAAAGTTACAAAAAAAAGCCCACTCAAAATTGAGCAGGCTTTTTCAGAATATCTTATTGTTTTACAAATTTCTCCGTCATCACCAGTCCATTATCAGTAATGCTTTGAATAAAATAAATACCTGTCGGAATATCCGATATATTTAAGGTAGTGATGGGATCTGCATATTTACCTTGTGAATATTGTTGCAAAATTTTACCATTGATATCAATGATATGAATTTGTACATTTTCATTAGATTTATAATGAATCGTAATAAACTCCGAAGCAGGTACGGGATATACCTGTAAGAAAGAAGCATCCGTTTTGGATTCATTTTCCGGTACCAATCTTGTGTCGGGTACTATCAGTGGTGCTATGCCATTGACCAAACAGAAATTGCTAGTCTCCGAAGCACCAAAACCGCCGCCACCCGAAACGACGAGCGCACCGGAGGCATCATACAGTTGATAATTGCCACACAAACTTGGTGAGACAACAGTTCCCAAAGTAGCCACTACACTACCCACAGCCACCAAAGTACCCGGCGTGATAAAAGTACCTGAACTCACAGCGGTACTTTGGAAAGGACACATTCCATTGCCAACAGTATCATAAAAATTCAAGTCATAACATCCATCGGGCAGACAAGCAATATCTGGCAGCGCAAGGTTGGAACTTATCAAACCCGAACCATAGACATTGCCGCCGGAAGAAGCGACGACATTTCCATTGGCATCTGTGATGTTCCAACTTGTTTGTGTAGGAAAGCCGTCGAATCTGATGTCAAGGTCAATACCTGCACAAGTTTCGGCACTTTGCCAGCAGGTAAAATTAGACACATTGCCCGTTCCTGCTGCGTCGAATATACCGCCTGTGTAGAGTTCGTCACCGTCAAAAGCGATGGCGTTGAGGAGGTTATCGACACCTACATTTGTATTGGTTCCGAGTGCTTCCCAACCACCCGCCACCGACCAGCGTACTGCGCCATTGACGATGATATTTGAGGTCGGTGCATTATTGAGGGCTGATGTAAAACTGCCCGCTACATAAAGATAGCCGTAGCGATAAGTCAGGTCATTGACATTATTGGACAAGCCGTTTTCTATTTTTTCCCATTGGTTCATGCTTCGATTCCAGCGGGCGATTCTATTGACCGACAGCCCACCTGCTATCGCAAAATTGCCACCTGCATACACATAATTTGGTGTGATTTCAATGGCTTGAACAAAGCCGCTTGTGCCTGCACCTAATGTTCCCCAATTGCTGCCATTCCATGTAGCGATTCGACTGGCGGCATTGCCACCCGCCGAAGCAAAATTTCCACCAACATACACCACATTATTTTCATCAATTGCAATTGACCGGATTTCATTGCCCGTACCTGTAATGCCTGTTCCGCTATCTGTCAATACCGACCAAGCATTGCTGCTGTAAAGGGCAATATTATTGGCAGCGATCCCATTGGCTTGACCGAATGTACCGCCAATATAAACACCGTCATTGGCATCTACTGCAATAGCCAACACAGGTCCATCAGTACCGACGCCGAGTGCCTGCCATGCACTGCCGTTCCAACGCGCAATGTTGTTGGCATTCACACCACCGATTTGTGTAAAATTACCGCCTGCATACAAATCGCCATTGGAGGTCAGCGCAAGGGCATAGATAGTACCATTGGCACCTGTACTGAGTGTGGTCCAAGTTGAGCCGTTCCAAAGAGCAATATTTTGAGCAGATGTACTGCCGACTGTATTGAATGTACCGCCAACATATATATTGCCATTGTCATCAGTGACTATGGCATTGACCGTTCCGTCTGTACTTGTGGAAGCAGGGCTGCACCAATTTCCGACACCGTTTACAGCAACCGCACTGGGAGGCGTGAAACCATCTTGCAACTGATATATGTCGCCATTGATGTAATCCGCAAAATACAATTCCTGATTGATGTCTTCTCCAAAAGTAGATAGAAAAATCCTTGCGCCACTTTGGTCAACGGCATTAAACAGCAGCGTCCGGTTGGTACTACCTGTATTGGGGTCATAATCCAAGACCCATACCCTGCCCGTCACATAGTCGGCAAATACATATTTTCCATAAATATCGGGATTGGTGCTACTGATTTGCGAACCGCGATAGACATATCCGCCTGTTATGGATTTGTCGCCCTGACTTCTATTATAGACATAAATAGGAAAAACGGGATTAGCCGGAGCGGGTGTAGAACTGGAAAAAACGACATTGCCTTCGTAGCGTTTCCAACCATAATTACCACCGTTTTCTATCAAATTAATTTCCTCAAATTGATTTTGCCCTACATCGCCTCCCCACAGCAGATTGGTGGAAAGGTCGAAGTTCATTTTCCATGTATTTCTGATGCCCCAAGCATAAATCTCGTCTGCACCGCTTGTGCCTACAAAGGGATTGTCGGGCGGAATGGCATAGCCCGGACAGGCAGTGTTGATGTCCAAACGAAGAATAGTTCCGAAGAGATTATTATTGTTTTGTCCGTTGTTTTGTGGGTCTCCGGCACCGCCGCCGTCACCTACCGAAGCATAGAGATAACCATCGGGTCCGAAGGTGATTTTACCGCCATTATGATTGGAATTGCTTTGATTTTTGACAAAAGAAATAACTTCACAACCACTGGCAACACTGGCAATATTGGGATTTCCGGCACTGACTTGAAATCGCTTAATGACAATCTCGACCAAGCCACCGGAAAGGTCGGTCAGATATACATAAAAATAACCATTCTGCTCATAGTCAGGATGAAAAGCCAAACCGAGCAGCCCTTTTTCCTGCCCTACATTATAGTTGACCTGACCGGTGATGTCCAGAAAAGTCGTGCTGTTTGCTGTATTTGTATTATTGTCAAATACTTTAATGCGTCCTTGCTGTTCTACGATAAATAAGCGGTCATCTCCCGGCACACCTGTATTTTGAATTTCGACAGGGAAGGAAAAACTCAGATTCGGGAAGGCGTTTTGGTAAGTGATTTGGGCATACATTGGGCTTAGTAAGCCTATTGACAACAAAATTAATATTGTCTTTTTTAATGTTCTTAACATGTTAGATATGTTTGAATGGTTAAAAAATTTGCCCCGACATCGGCGCATTTAAAAGTAAAGATAAGCTTGATGACTTGTATTTGTTTAAAATATTATTAAAAAAAATATAATCGGTTTAAATTTTTTCCAATGTAACACCGTCAGCCTGACGGTAGGAGGGGCTTTGTCGTCAGGCTGCCGGTGTTACATTCCACTCCAATTTTAGATGAACGTCATACTTATTACATATTTTAATTAAAGCAATATTTTTGAAAAAATACTTGACTTAACTTGACAATGTCATGTTCAATTTTTATTTAATATATTTGGCATTTTGCTCTTGAATTTGGGCTAAAACTCGTCTGACATTTAAACTTTGCAGGAAAAATATGACATCATCGGTGAATTTTGAAAATGTCAGACGAGTTTTAGCCCAAATTCGGAAAAAATATCCCATGTTAAATATAAACATATTTTATTTTTAAAACATAATATTGTCAAGTTGATGACATTATTTTTTACATTATAACTATTTGCCTATAATCCGTAATCAATTGAGCTAAATGATATTCCAAATGGAAAATATAATCCTCAATCAAATAAGAGAGGCTGGTCGGTTCATCTTCTTTCAACAGGTTCATACAGATTTTATGAAAAGTGTGTTCAGTCGTTTCTTTTTTCAAGATAGACTTAGGGAGGTTTTCTATTAACACGCTCAAATGTTGATTGCTCAATATCCACAGATTCAAAATTTCGTCTGTTTCTCTGTTTTGATAATTATTTTTAATCACCCAGTCGTCTTGGTCATAGCCTTGAAAAATAAGATTGTCCTGTTCTTCGGCTCTCAAAAATCGTTGGTGATTATTGTATGCCGAATCCACCAAATGACCCAGCAATTCTTTTTTAGACCACTTGGCAGGTTTGGGTTTGAAGTTCATCGTAGCCTGATCTATCGCTTTGATTTGAGCAGGAACAGTGGCAATAATTTTATTGAGTGTCTGATGATATACCATGATTTTTGATTGAAGAATTTTTGAATAAATGTTAAGATAGTGATTTTTAGGATATAAATAATTCAGAATTGGAATTTGTGGAACTTTTTTTGTAAAAAAATAAAAAACTCTATCGGTCTATATTTTAATTTTCACCTATCACTCAATGATTTAATTAGCGTATATTTGCAGAGGAATATCGAACAAGGAATAAGGAATGTCGAAGTATTAAAACTGTATTCAATTCAACATCAATGATTTTAACAGAAGGGCATCCCTTCATGATTCGATATTCAAAAATATATTTAATTTAAAAATTTTACAATTTCACGTTTCACTGAAATCAAAATTAAAAAATAACAATCGGAGCGAAGTACCCTGTACCGACGACTTTAGCCGTCGCGGGATGCCGGATTACTTGACGGCTAAAGTCGTCAGTACAGGTCGCTTCAATTCAAATTATTTTTTTAAATACTTTTTCTGCGAAACATCAATACAATCAAAAAAAATGAAATATATACTCGTTTTTGCTATCGGTCTAATGTGTTGGACAACAGCTGAGGCACAAGTTAGCCTTGTCGAGGATGGTTCGGTCATGGCAATGATACATCGCCACAAGGAGATTAATCGCTCTATGACTGTCAGTGGTTGGCGTGTACAAATTGCTGCGGGTACTGACCGCAACGCCATTATGGAAACCAAATCAAAATTTCTGACAGACTACCCCGAACTCGATGCAGAGTGGACTTATAAGGCACCCTATTATAAACTCAATGCCGGAGCTTTCCGCACCAAACTCGAAGCTACCGAACTCAAACACCGCATCAAAGAGGAATTTCCGAATGCCTACATTATCAAAGATGATAAAATAAAAGCCAACGAATTTTTACGAAATTAGGCGATACGACGCAGAGAAAATTCATGGATTTTCTCTGCGTCGAAAACTTTCTCTCCGCTCAAAAACGCCATTCATCTATAAACTCATGGATTATTTCTAAATTTATGTATCAACCCGTAAATAAGCCTTACCTTTGAACCCATGCAGCTCATCGAAAACATACGACTTGCGTTACGCGCCATACAAAGCAATCTGCTCAGGACGATACTTACCTTGATTATCATTGCCTTTGGTATCATGGCATTGGTGGGTATATTGACGGCAATTGACGGCTTCAATGCCTCACTCAACAGTAGTTTTGCGAGCATGGGTGCCAACACTTTTAATGTCATTCGGAAAGGTGACGGCATTGGCGGTGGTCGTCGGCGCGATAGAAAACGCGGACCTGTGATTAGCTACGACCAAGCCTTTGAATTTAAAAAACGTTATGATTTTCCTGCCAAAGTATCTATCTCCGAAATAGGTAGCAACCTCGCCACGGTCAGATATAAAGAAGAAAAAACCAACCCTAATGTCATCGTCATGGGGATAGACGAAAACTACCTTGATGTGGCAGGTTATACCCTCGAAGTCGGGCGTAATATCAACGTTGATGAAGCCTACGGCGGACGCTTTGTTGCGCTGGTAGGACAGGATGTGACCAAAAAAATATTTCCTGATAAAGACCTTGAAGATATACTGGAAAGCACCATTTCCGTCAACAATATCAAATATAGAATTGTCGGCATACTCGCTGAAAAAGGCTCAAGCGGTTCTTTTTCCGGTGATAGGAATGTACTCATTCCAATATATAATCTCAAACGACAATTTCCCCTCCAAAACAACTCATGGAACCTCTCCGTAGGTGTACAAAATGCCATAGATATTGATGCTGCTATTGACGAAGCCATCGGTATATTTCGCGCTATACGCGGTCTCAAACTTGCTGAAGACAACGATTTTGAAATGACCAAAAGTGATGCCCTGTCCTCTCTTCTCATCGAAAATACTGCTACTGTACGCGCCGCCACTATCTTTATCGGCTTCATTACTTTGCTCGGTGCAGCTATTGGTTTGATGAATATTATGCTCGTCTCCGTCACCGAGCGCACCCGCGAAATCGGCATCACCAAAGCCCTCGGAGCTACCCGCCGCAATATCATGATACAGTTTCTTACCGAAGCCATTGTTATATGTCAATTAGGTGGTTTGCTTGGTATTCTGCTTGGCGTACTTGCAGGTTTGCTTCTCACTATTTTTGCCTTCAAAAGCACATTCATCATCCCTTGGGCTTGGATATTACTCGGTATTACCGTCTGCTTTATAGTAGGGCTGCTCTCCGGTCTTTACCCTGCACTCAAAGCTGCCCGACTCGACCCCATCGAAGCCTTGCGGTATGAGTGAAAATTTCCAAATTTCAAAAAACAAATTCCAATAAAATATTGCGAATCAAGTAATGGAATGTAACGCCGTCAGCCTGACGGCACACTGCCACACTGCCGTCAGGCTGACGGTGTTACATCTCATCCGATTTGGGGGCTACATATTCAACATGGGTTAAAATGTAATAAAAAAAATGTCTATTTTTGCAAGATCGTATTAAAATATAGGCATATTTAAATCAATTAAAATTATTTTATAATATTTTTTATATTTAAAATTAATAATTTATAAATTTATTTTAAAATAATAAAAAAATACGTCTATTTCGGTAAAACCATTTTTGCAAAAAATATTTTCAAATTTCGATGCTGATACGCAGCTATGCGCCTAAGTTTGCCCAAAGGTGGCTACTAGTACGGGCTGTCTTTAGCTGCCCACGACCGAAAGGGAGCATTCACGTTGGCGCAAATATACGCGAGTTAAAGACAGCCGCTACTAAGGTGTCAGTTTTGGGTAAAATTAAGCGGGTAGCCAACGAATTACAAATCAACAAATCACGAATCACAAAACATGTATTCAAAGAAAAAACAAAAAGAACTCTACGAACGGTCAAAAGATTTTTTGACGGATAAGGTCACACTCTCGGCGGCTAATGTGGACGCATTGCGCGAAGCCATTGTATATCACGAATGGCGATATTATGTGCTGAATGAGCCGGTGGTCAGCGATTTTGAATACGACCAATTGTACAAAAAACTGGAAGCACTCGAAACCGCTCATCCTAAACTCGTCACGCCGGATTCGCCTACGCAGCGTGTATCCAATGACCTGACAGCCGACTTCCCGACGGTGGCGCATTTGATACCCATGCTTTCGCTCGACAACTCGTATAATGCAGAAGATTTAAAGGATTTTGACCAACGCATTCACGAGTTGGCAATGCTTGAAGAAGGGGCAGATGTGGAATATGTCGTAGAACCTAAATTTGACGGCGGCAGTATTGCTTTGGTCTATGAAGATGACCGACTTGTACGCGGTGCCACGCGCGGCAATGGCACACAAGGCGACGAAATTACCCACAATATGCGTGCCTTGCGCTCCATTCCTTTGAAGGCTGCATTTTCGGAACATGGTATTAAGAAAGTAGAGCTGCGCGGGGAGGCAATTATTCGGCTCGACAATTTTAAAAGGATAAATGCAAAGCGTGAAAAAGAAGAAAAAAGCGTCTTTGCCAATCCGCGAAATGCCGCCACAGGTGCGCTACGGATGAAAGACCCTTCGGAGACCGCTTCGCGTGGCTTGGAGGCATTTATTTACCAATTGGGCTATGCCGAAGATGCTGCTGGAAATGAAATATTAAAAAATATTCCTACACATAATGAAGGTATAGAAATGTTGGCTTCGCTTGGATTTAAAGTACCGGTGATTGAACGAAAATTATGTAAAAATATTCAGGAAGTCACAGATTTTTGTATGGAGTGGCAAGACAAACGCGAAGGCTACGATTACGAAATTGATGGTATGGTGGTGAAAGTCAATCGCTTGGAGATTCAAGAAAAATGTGGCTATACGAGTCATCATCCGCGTTGGGCAATTGCTTTCAAATTTAAAGCCAAACAAGCCACTACAAAACTACTCGATGTAGAATTTCAAGTGGGTAAAATCGGTCAGGTGACACCCGTTGCCAAGCTCGAACCCGTTGCGCTTGCAGGTGTTACAGTCTCCTCTGTTTCCCTTCATAATGAAGATTTTATACAATCTAAAGATTTACATTTGGGCGATACGGTATTGGTAGAACGTGCCGGAGATGTGATACCGTATATCGTCAAAGCCTTGCCCGAATTGCGCGATGGCAGCGAGGTGAAAATCGAATATCCTACGCATTGCCCGTCCTGCAAAACCGAATTGGTGCAGCCCGAAGGCGAAGCGGCATGGCGTTGTGAAAATTATGCTTGCGAAGCACAGACTTTGCGCCGACTGATTCACCATGTCTCCAAAGATGCGATGAATATTGACGGCTTCGGAGAAAAGTATATTTTACGCTTCAATGAATTGGGTTGGCTGGATACGGTAGCCGATATTTACAGATTAGATTATACTAAAATATCAGAATTGGAAGGTTTTGGACAGCGTTCTGCCGACAACCTCGAAGCGGCAATTGATACCGCAAAGAAAAACGGGATTGCACGTTTGTTGTACAGTTTCAGCATACCGCATATCGGGCGAAGCGTATCCAAAAAAGTAGCCGCCGAAGTAGAAGACATCCGCGACCTCAAAACATGGACTGCCGAACAACTGACCGACCTCTCGGATATTGGTCCGAAGGTGGCAAATGAGCTGATAGATTTTTTCAAAAAACAAAAAAACCTCGACCTGCTCGACGAACTCGAACAACTCGGCGTGAACCTAAAACGCTTGGATTCGGAAATGAAACAGGAGGCTATTACGGATGGTGTTTTTTCGGGCAAAACTATTTTGTTTACCGGCAAACTGCAACTCATGTCGCGTACAGATGCTAAGGCGCGGGCAGTAGCGGCAGGTGCTAAACCGATTAGTGCCGTTAGTGGTAATCTCAATATTTTGGTAGTAGGTGAAAAGCCCGGTTCAAAATTGAAAAAAGCCAATGAACTCGGTACGGTGGAAGTGATGACAGAAGCAGAATTTTTAGAAAAAATTAATATTTGAGCAGGGGGAGCGGTTAATATTAACCAATTGCCTGATTGCCTATTCGACTAATTAACTGCTCAACTAATTACCCGATTAACTAAGTCTCTTGCAACCTAAACAGCAAATTAAACATCATTATTAAACAAACAAGATGATAAAATATTGTTAAGAGGTGGATTTTTTCGTCAAATATTTATATCTTGTCGTATAATAGAAGGTAATTCAGAAACGAAACAACCTCTAATAACAAATATCGAAGTGAAAAGATATTACTAAAAACGAAGGGACATGAGAAATTTTTTACTATCCTTATGGTGTATTGTGCTGATGAGTGTCGCGGTATCTGCACAAGATTTTACCGTAACACCCTCACCTGTTTCTATTGGTGGGGATGCTAATGCATCTAGTATAGATGCTTCATCAAAAGTTGTCAATAATACAGATAATACACTGAACTTACGTTGGGAAAGAATTGTCATCAGCATACCTGACGCATGGGATACAGCGATTTGTGATAATGTATTGTGTTGGTCACCACAAACTTCTACTAAAGAATTTACCCTTACGCCCGGTGAGGAAGGTGATATGAAAGTGAACTATCGTCCAAATGGCGTTGCTGGAATGGGAGAAGTCAATATTAGAATATATGATCCGCTTGATAGCTTGAATACTGTACAGGAACACACTTATATTTGTAACGCCACCTTAGTATCTGTGGAAGAACCGGAACAAGAAAATTTTACGATTTATCCGAATCCGGCAACAAATTTTGTGGTATTACCCGATAATAATCGCATCCAAAAAGCAGTATTGTATAGCATCACCGGAAGGAAAGTACAAGTATTTGATATGGCTGCGGTAGCTAATCGTCGTTTTGATATTGTTGATCTGATGCGTGGTACATATCTCCTCCAATTCCTTGATGAAAATAGCGCAACATTACATACTACGCGCCTGACAAAGAGATAATACACCCCATTTTAGAATATGATTTGAAAAAAGCCTTCTCATTATGAGAAGGCTTTTTTAATTTTTACCAGCAAATAAAAAAGGCAGCGAGCATATATCGGAATAGCTCGTTGCCTTAATTTAACACACTTTATTTATTCTTAGAAATAAGGTTTCCCTTATTTCTACCACAAAGATATGTAAAATATTTAAAACAAAGATGTCTTTGAGCCGACATTGGTAGAAATTCCAAATTTCAAGCACCAAATAACAAAATATAGGAGCCTTGACGTTTGAAATCTATATATAATTTTTAATCATTTCAAAGACTGCCACTGCGGTAGCGGTAGCCACATTCATCGAAGAATTTTGCCCAAACATCGGAACATGCACCACAGCATCCGAAGTATCTAATAATTCTTGTTCGACTCCGCCGTTTTCCGCACCAATAATCAAACAGACTTTATCTGTTGCTTGAAGTTCAAAATTTTGAATATCCACACTATGTTTAGTGATTTCAAGGCTTACAATGATATATCCTTCTTTTTTTAAGATATTAACAGCTTCAAGGGCATCTTCCCGATATTCGTAATCTACCGATCTGACGGTAGCTCTGGCAGTTTTATTGATTTTTTTGCTGGGCGGAATCGGCGAACTTCCACATAAATACAACTTATGTACCCCGAAAGCATCGGCAATCCGAAACAAACTGCCAATATTCATCGGCATACGCATATCATTTGCCAACAAACAAAGCGGATGTTTCCGAATGTTTTGCTCAATTTCGTCGTATGCTAATTGGTAATCTTTCAATTGTTTGATGATTTTTGGCAAGTTTAAATTTCACAGAAAAGTAGTTGACACTTTTTCACGCAGAGAACGCGGAGTTCGCAGAGATTTGATTTGGTATCCCTCTGCGAACTCTGCGTTCTCTGCGTGATACTCAATTTGGATAGTCTGCTACATTTCAAAAAAGTATCAACCATATTTCTAAACATGCCTAATTTTTTATTCTATTTTTAATGATTTTATTGTAATTTTGGAAAAACGGTTTTTATTTTTAAACTTCTGAATCATGGCAAGTAAAATATTTGAAGAATCATTAAATTCCGTATCCAACTATTCAGAAATTTTTGTAAAAAAATCTTTCTCTGTCATTGAATATATATGCTATCTGTTGGAGCAAAAAAATATGACAGCAAAAGATTTAGCGGTCAAATTAAATATATCAGAAGCCGAAGTCAGTCAGATACTCTCCCCCGGTTATGATATGACATTTAAAATCATTGCTAAAATAGAAGATGCCCTTGAAGAGTGTATTATCATTATACCTCAACCCAAAGAAAACAATATCTCTCCTAAGCAGAAGGAAAAACAAATGCAAGTCTAACATCAATAATACAACTTCGGAAGCCCTTTATTCGTTTTGATAATGAACCTGTATAGGTTTGAATTTAAACGACTAATCGCTAACTATTTTGTCGGCTATCCATTTTCTAATGCAATTATGAATATATACATCAATTGCACAAACTATGAACTATGAACCGACAACTATGAACTGACAGCTATTTTGCCTAAAGCCAACAATAGGAACTGGACTTATGTAAGTCATCAGGGAAATCACCTTGTCGAAATCAAGCACTTTTTGGAGAGTGGTAATTTAGCTATTTTTTGCGATAAGCAAATCATTATTACCGACTTTGAGGTATTTGATGATGCGGAATATTCCTTTTTTATTGAACAGGAACTTTGTCGAATCGTCGTTAAAAAAACGAATATCGGTGAATGGGCTTATAAATTTGAAATCGTAGAAGACATTGACACACCACTCAATCGCTTCCGTAAAAAACGCTCACGCAAATATTTCGTCCAATCCGTATTGGCTATCCTCGGTGTAGCCCTGCTCCTTGTGGGCTTAGTGGCGAGCGGCTATTGGATGAATCAATATTACATCAACAAAGACATTCGTGAAAATGGTATCGTAAAAGCCGTCAAGGTAAAAGTGAAACCACATATATACGAACACAAATTTTATAATGCCTATTATGTTATCAAATACCGGAATCGCCAACATGCCGAACATCTTGGATTGGACATAGACCGCGACCTCAAACCCATCAGCCCCAATGGTCTGCCACTTGAAAATGATGACGAATTTCTCCTGACTTTTTCCAGTAAAAACATTCGACATTGCCGTATGGATTTTAAAACCCCGACAGAAAAACAAGTCAATACTTACCGTTCGCGTCTCCTTCAAAGACTGGACACAGATTCGCTAAACGCGCAATACAACAACTGCTTGTTGGATATTGTTTATACCAAAAAAGGCTTATCCGGCTGGGCAAATTTGTATTATCAAAATATTCCCCGAAAGGAAAATAAAAAACATAATAACGATACTTATCGCAGAATGATGCAAGACGTGGGGGGTGAGAAATGTAAAATGTAAAATAATAAATTTAAAACTGTCATTTCTGTTAAATTTTTTCGAGTTATTAAATGTTCCGAATGAGGTCATTTTTCTTATTGAAATTCAAAATTTTTATAACCTAATTCAAAATATAATTTGGTTTTTAAAATTGTTTTTAATAAAATATTAATTTT
>CALIZI010000116.1 GCA_938028705.1 uncultured Saprospiraceae bacterium
GATGTAGGAAATCAGGTGGAATGTGAAGCAAGCCCAAATCCTATAAGGTTTTCGAAAACCTTATAGGATTGATTATCACTATTTTATCCCACTTTAAAATAAAAATCAACCTGTATTCCACCTGATTTCCTACATGAGCCATGATTTTAAATTTCAACTTTTATATTTTTATTTTAAATTATTTATAAAATACTGATTAATAATTTTTATTAAAATTAAATTAATTATAATACAAAACTTGAGTTAAATATATTGAGTGTGACACACATAAGTGGATTTATAATGTCAAAATGATTCTTTGATTTAATAAATGTAGATTGAGCGTGCTGTAATGACTGCTTTAGCTGTCAAGTGTAGTTTTAACTCAACATTCAATTACTTGAAAATCATTGCTTTGTGACAAATTACTGTCCACTTGACAGCTAAAGCAGTCATTACGGAGGCTCATGCTAATCTTGGCTTTTTCTAATTTCACATTATAAGTCCATGAATGTGTGTCACGCTCAAATGTATTAATATTAATGAAATTCCCTAATTCATCCAAAGTGAGTCAATTGTCCGATTTTGGCGACTAAAATCAAGCCAAGTTACCGGCACCTGCAAAAGTACCAATAAGCTATTCAAATCACAAATTCCAATCAACAAATTCCAAATCACAAGTACCAAGTTGACAAGTTTATCCAAACGACAAAAGTAGTTGACACTTTTAGATTTGAGTTAAAATTTAAAATACTCCGTTTGCTAAACTTCAAAAAGTTTGGTCTCCGATAGCTATCGGAGAAGTAAAGTATTGATTTTTAGTTAATTATAAATTTCAGTATCCTGCCTACGTTTAGCAAACTTGAAAAGTTTACCAAACGGCTTACTTATATTTTGTAAAATTAATATCGTATGAAGTGTCAACTAATTAGATGAACTTGTCACTAAGTTCTAAAATTTTTATCATTTGTTTTTTGGAATTTGGAATTTGTTTTTTGTTACTTTGTCGGATTACTTAATTTATCGCTTGCCTTAATGAATAAATTGTTCACTGAAATATCTAATTGTCAAATATGTGCTTCGGAACTCTTGCTTGGACCAAGACCTGTTTTTGCCGCAGACCCAAAAAGTAAGATCGTCATTATTGGTCAGGCTCCGGGTTTGGCAGTCCACCGGACAGGAGTACCTTGGGATGATAAGAGTGGCGAAAACCTGCGACATTGGATGGGGATAGATAGTCAGGTATTTTATGACGTAACAAAAATCGCCATTATACCTATGGGATTTTGCTATCCGGGCAAAGGGAAAAGTGGAGATTTGCCACCACGAAAAGAATGCGCTCCGCTATGGCATAGCCCTTTACTAAGTCTTTTGCATGAGGTCGAACTCACCTTGCTGATTGGCAAATATGCACAAGATTATTATTTAAAAAATACTGCAAAAAGTACGCTTACCGCAAGGGTCAAAAATTATACTGCCTATTTGCCGGAGTATTTTGTATTGCCGCATCCTTCTCCCAGAAATAATATTTGGATGGCAAAAAATCAATGGTTCAAAGCAGAAGTATTACCGGATTTGAAAAATAGAATTGAACAAATATTAATGTGAAAAACATGAATGTATTTCGTGATTTATTACAATCAAAAAGAGAGCGGATGGATGAGATAGCCGCTGAATTAACTAAAGTGCTGACGTAAGACGTGCTGATGTGTTGACGTGTTGATGTGTAAGAATAAAACCATAAAGCAATAAAACAATGAATATCAATATTGATTTTTCTGAATACAAACAATATTTAAAAACCAAAAAAGAAGGTGAGAAATACTATATTTTTGACCCGATACGCAAGAAGTATGTCATTTTACAAGCGGAAGAATTGGTGCGTCAATTGGTCTTGGAATATTTGGTGAGAGACAGAGGCTATTCTAAAAATCATATTCAGGTAGAGCGATTATTTACGGTCAATACCCGCCGAAAACGTTGTGATATTCTCATATTTGATGCCGATACTTTACCCTATTTGCTGGTAGAATGTAAGGCTGCAACAATCCCGATTACACAAGATACTTTTGACCAAATTGCGCGATATAATCTGGCACTTGGCGTACCATATCTCGTCCTTACCAATGGCACAACGACTTACTGTTGTCAAATGAACCACGAAACAGAAAGCTATCAATTTCTTGAAGATATACCTCTCGGGGAGGATTAGTTTATAGAGTTTATAGAGTTGATTAGTTTATGGAGTTTATAGAGTTTATGGAGTTGATAGAGTTGATAGAGTTTACCTATGGCAAAACTATCTTGCTAACAAACTAATTACTTCATCAACTCTATCAACTCCATCAACTCTATAAACTTCATCAACTCAAACCCTAGGTTCGGCTTTGGTCAAATAAATTTCGCCGGGGATACATGCGCCTGTATGTGTGTAGCCGCGCCACCGTCCTTCAAGTTGGAGTTTGTTGCTGCCAGCCACCAATTTGAGGGTATAGTCTTTGATGCACCAGAAGATATCGTCTATGCGCTTTTCGCGGAGTATTTCGTCCTCTTGGATGTTGATATATTCACCATCAAATTTTCCTTTGAAACTCATGATAGCGTAAATGTCCAATTCGTCGGCTTTGACAAAAGCAGTGCCTTTGACTTGATTATTTTTATTTGCCGTAAGGAAAATTTTGAAGGTATATTCACTCAAAATACCACCTTTGTCTTGTGTAATTACACCTTCCCATGTACCCGACAAATTCTGTGCAGATAGCACGGAAAAACAGTGTACAATAAGATATGTGATTAGTAGTCGTTTTTTCATTATAATATAGTTAGTTCAAATTCCAAAAAACAAATTCTAAATTCCAATAAGGTATTACAAAAACACCTTGGAATTTGTTTTTTGGAATTTGGAATTTATTTTAGTAATTGACAATTTCTAAGATCAAGTGATTAACTTTGCGGCTATTTGTCTGTTTAATCATTATTTACGAATCAACGAATTATGCGAAAGATTGCCATTACAGATATTCATGGTTGTCATTTAACTTTCAAAAAATTGGTGCGCGATGTTGTACAACTCACCTTAACGGATGAATTATATTTACTCGGAGACTATATTGATAGAGGTCCGGGCTCGAAGGAAGTGTTTGATTACATTTTCGAGTTGAAGAATACAGGTCACAAGGTACGGTGTTTGAAGGGAAACCACGAACAAGTTTTGATAGAATGTATAGAAGGACATGGCAAATTTTCGGCTTGGTTGAGTTATGGAGGCAGAATGACGCTGGATAGTTTCCATGTAGAATATCCGAATCAGATAGCTCCGAAATATCTCAATTTCATGGATGAATTAGAATATTACATTGAGGTTGATGATTATATATTGGTACATGCAGGGCTGAATTTTATGACTACGGACCCGCTAAAGGATAAGTCCGGCATGTTGTGGAGCCGCGACTGGGAAGCGCATACCAATAAAGAATGGCTTGCCGGTCGGCGCATTATTTATGGTCATACACCCATCATGAGGCATATACTGGAACACAATCTGTCCAAACTTGATGAACGTCAGTTGCTGAATATTGACGTAGGATGTTACGGCACTTATGTTTCCGGTTATGGTCATCTTTCTGCCTTTGATATGACGAATCAACAACTCTTTTTTCAAGAAAATATTGACGATATGAGTGCGTGGATAACTCATGCGAAGAAGTGAATTGGTTTATAAGGTTTATAGAGTTGACAAGGTAATCAGGTGAATAGTAAATCTGTTTTAATTTAAGTATTTTAAAGTATTTATTATTTTTATAATGTGTTTATTGTATATATATTTTATTTTAAATTTATTAAAAAAATAATGGTGTTACTGAAATAAGGGCATTTTTAAATTATTTTATAATAAAAAATATTTATATCCCGTATAGTTTCGGGATAATTTTTAATAATAAATAAATTGTAAAATAATTTTAATTAATTTAAAAACGGCTATATTTCAGTGCGACCTTATTAAGTGTATAGAGTTTATTTAGTTGAATAGGTGATTTTTATTATTTTAAAATAAATGAAATTTATAAATAATTTATTTTTAATAAAATAATTACTCTTATTGCAGTGCAATCATAATATATTACCTAATTCACTAATTACCTAATTCACTAATTCACTAATTACCTAATTCACTAATTCACTAATTCACTAATTACCTAATTCACTAATTACCTAATTCACTAATTACCTAATTACCTAATTACCTAATTACCTAATTACCTAATTACCTAATTACCTAATTACCTAATTACCTAATTACCTAATTACCTAATTACCTGATAAACTCTATACACTTAATAAACTCTATAAACCAATAAACTAATTACGCAAAAAGACTGCGTAGTCATGTTTTACCTTTGTAATTGTATGATGAAATGATTAACCTTATTAAAGGTATTATCGAAAGAATCAACAAATCAAGACATTACAAAATCATGAAAAAGATATTAATATTACGAGGTTTACCTGCTTCCGGGAAATCTACTTTTGCCAAGCAACTAGTTAAGGACAATGTTGGTCTATATAAGCGCATCAATCGGGATGATTTGCGGGAAATGTTTGACGGTTACGAAATGTCGAAAGATAATGAGAAATTTGTGAAGCGTGTGCGCGATATTCTGATAAAAGAAGCCTTGCGCGATGGCAAGCATGTCATCGTGGATGATACCAATTTATCACAAAAAAATATTAACCGCATTAATCAGCTCGCACAAGAACACCGCAAACGGACGGGCGAACCCGTAGAAGTGGAAGTCAAGGAATTTGAGGTGACGCTGGCAGAAGCTCTGGCACGCGATGCCAAGCGTGAAAAAAGGGTAGGGGAGCGCGTGATTCGAAAAATGCACCGACAGTTTTATGGCGATGGCAATAGCCGCGACCCGAAATATACGCCGCAGGATGAAAGTCTGCCGCCGGCGATTATGTGTGATTTGGATGGTACTTTGGCGATACTCAACGGACGGAATCCTTATGACGGATTGTCTTGTGAAAAGGATTTATTGAATCAGCCTGTGTATGATATTTTGAAAAATTACCATGAATTAGGAAATAAAGTATTATTATTGTCGGGCAGAACGGATGATTCGCAACCACACACAGAACGCTGGCTGGCAAAACACAATGTGCCTTACGACATGCTCATTATGCGTAAGCATACAGATACACGCAAAGATGCGATTATTAAAAAGGAAATATTTGACGAACATATCAAGGGTAAATACTATATTCGTTTTGTGTTGGATGACCGCAACCAAGTGGTAGATATGTGGCGGCAAGATTTGGGATTACCTTGTTGGCAAGTGAATTATGGTGATTTTTGAGTTGGTTATCAGTTCATAGTTTGTAGTTCATGGTTCATAGTTTTTACAATTATTTGAATTGTATTTTTACCAAAAGAAAGTCGAAAAATGTTTGATGAATTAAGAAAATACAAATCCAATGATCATTTCTTTTTTACAGCAAAAGATGAATTAAGTGATGTGTGTAATGCTCCGAAACATGGCATGGGAGTTTACATTGTTCATGCGCTGAAAGATGGATATATAGAACTGGTGTATATTGGGTCTTCCGGCTGGGTTATGCAAGAGGGCGTACCGATGTCGCGAAAAGGTGGAATATTTGACAGATTGGTCAATGGAAATCAGTTTGATGGTCATAGAAAAAAGACATGGAAACAAAAGGTCATAGCTGAGAATATAGAAGCTTTGGATATTTATTGGTATGAAACATTTGATAAAGATAATGCTGATATTCCAGCTGTGGTTGAAGGAATAATTATTCAAAGGTATTTCGATGTTCACGGAGTTTTACCAAGATGGAATAAGCAATATTAAAAAGCGGAATAGTATTCTTGAAGTGATTAGAAAAAGGCTTGGAATATGCAACTAATCACGAATTACTAATTCCTAATAAACAAACGAATTATGAATTCAGAACCTAAGATTAAGTATGGCTGTGCAAGCAAATTTGGTCGTACAAGACATGGGGAGGCTTTTACTTTGCTTTCGCCGGGTGCAGCCATAGAACCTAATGCTGACGGGGAAATTCTCTGGCATATTCTGAACTATACGCCGGATACGGATGCAAGCAAAACGCTTAATGCTTTTCGACGAGCGATGGAAATTTGGCAACCTGCCTTTCCTTCGACGATTCGTCTGGAGTCAACGAGCGATGTAGGCGATGCACACATTAAGCTGTTTTTTGTAGGAGAAAATCATCCCGAATATGCAGATGTATTTGACGGTGAAGACGGTGTGTTGGCTTATGGTTTTGCGCCTGTGGACGATGAGCCGCTACGCGGATTTATCCTCATGGATGATGGCGAACAATGGGCTGATATGCACTCTTCAACTACGAAGGATTTGCTGACAGTATTTTTGCATGAGTTGGGGCATGTTTTCAATTTGGGACATGAGCCGCGTGTACGGGAAGCGGTGATGTATCCTTCTTATTCGGGTATCAGACACGAGTTGCATCAGGATGATATAGAGGGTATTCGCTCTATTTATGGTGGCAATACTACAGCACCTAATTCAGGGAATAATGGCTGCTTATCAGTGCTATTACCGTTCTTGGTGTTGTTTGGTTCTATGGGTTGATTAGTGAATAGTTCGATGTTACAAATGATAATAGTGAATTATATATATATTTAAAATAATATAAAAAAATCGTCCAATGCAATTTTGCATTGGACGATTTTTTTATTCACCATTCACCATTCACCATTCACCATTAATCATTATTTCAAGATAGCATGAACTTGTTGTTTATTTAAATCAGTAATATTAGCCGGTGCATCGAGGAAACTGAGTAAGATGCGGTCGAGGTCGATACCTTTGGTCACTAAGTAATTTTGAATATAATATACTCGTTTTCGGGTGACTTCCTGATGGAAATGACTGATATCGGGAGTCTCTGCGGTATGTCCTTGCAAGGTCACACTCAAAGAAGGAAAGCGGTGCATCGTCTGTACGAGTCCGTCGAGTTTATCATACAATTCCACAGCTACATAATAGGCTTCATCCTCAAAGAGGATACTAAAACCCTTGTAAGTATCAATAGCATCTCGTGTGGATGTGAAATTCACACCTGTTGGATTTTCAATATTCGGATTAAGCACTGTCGAGCGGTCATCTTTGGGGGTATCCGTTTTTACGGCTACGTCGGGCATTTCTGTTTCAACTTCAATAGCAGGCTTAGTTGGTTCTTCAACTTCCACTTCAACCATAGGCTCGGTTGGTTCTTCAACTTCCACTTCAACCATAGGCTCGGTTGGTTCTTCAACTTCCACTTCAACCATAGGCTCGGTTGGTTCTTCAACTTCCACTTCAACCA
>CALIZI010000117.1 GCA_938028705.1 uncultured Saprospiraceae bacterium
TTTATTCTTAAAATCGGAAATCTGCCCCGAATTTGACCTAAAACTCGTCAGACATTTTCAAAATGTCAGACGAGTTTTAGGTCAAATTCAGACCGAAGCACCTATTTATAGTAAACAAAAATCTAATTTAACATTGTCAAGTTAGTTATTAGTTAATTAGTTATTACCTAATTTCCCAATTGCCGAACTAACTTGTAATCTGTAATCCGTGAGTCGAATTACTTACTAAATTTTTAAGATAATAGGATTGATACCAGTCAACAGAAGCCTGAATACCTGCCTTTAGGCTGGTAGCGGGTTGGTAGCCGAGGGTTTTAAGTTTGCTGACATCGGGGCATCGGCGGGGCGTACTGCCCATCAATAAATGGGTATGGCTAATCGTCAACTCAATGCCCATAGCTATTCCGATTTTTCTGACTAAATCTATTATTTTTATTTCTTCTTCTTTTCCGACATTATAGATTTCACCGTCTTTGCCTCGTTCTGCGGATAGTATAATCCCCTCAATGGCATCTTTGACATAACAAAAGGCTCTTGTTTCTTCGCCCGAACCCTGTATTTCGATATTGACAGACTGCCGCCTTAGCCCGTCAGAAGCATCAATGATTTTTTTGACTATCTGCGGGATGACATGTTCAAATCCCATGGCAGGTCCGTAAATATTGTGGGGTCGGAAAATGACTCGTTTGACAGTGGGTGCTTTCAGATAATGTAGTGTCAGCAACTCACCCATCAATTTGGAACCGCCATAGGAGTAGCGGGGATTGTGTACATCCGGCACGATGCCTCTGATTTTTTCGGTGGTCGGAATGTGGTCCGGCACTTGGTATATCTCCGAACTACTGGCGTATATAAAGGTTTCGACTTCTCTTGTTTGTACTATGGCATCCAACATATTGAGGTGTCCTTTTACCCCTACTTCAAGTACCAAATCGGGGTGTTTGTAGAAGTTTTCCGTTCCGTTGATAAAGGCAAGATGATATACGATTTGACAACCTTTTACAGCACGCAACACATTATCGAAAATGCGAATATCCCCTTCCACGAACTCAACTTGCCGGGCAATGTCTTTGATATTATTCATCTTTCCCCGATAATTATTGTCAAATACCTTAACCTGATAGCCTTTCTCAAGTAGCCCACGCACCAAGCTAGAACCGATAAACCCCGTTCCGCCGGTTACTAATACTTTTTTTCTCTGCATAAGTTTTATAATGGACTTTGGACGTCGGGGAATTTGAGAATTTGGTCGCAAACAGATAGCCTTATTAAAAATAAAATGTCTGATAATCAATTATTTATGATTTAAAACCGAATTTCCCAATTACCGAATTTCCATTATGTCCAAAGTTTAGTTGATTCTTTGACAATTTTTGCAAAATAGTGTCTCACGCGGAGAACGCAGAGGTCGCAGAGAATTGATTATCAGCACTCTGCGTTCTCTGCGAACTCTGCGTGAAAAGAAAGTTTTATTGAATTTGCAAAAATTGTCAAAGAACCGTTTAGTTTGATAATAAGTGATTTTTTTTATGTGATAATGTGGCTATGCGCCTGATTTTTGAGGTCAATTATTTCCTAATCCACCGTAAAGTACATCATTGTGTTGTTTGATTTGTAGTGGGTTGAAATTGTTCCAGGTATCAATAAAAACGGCGGGTTTGTTCATCAGAGAGAGCATTTTGGTCAGGTTCATGTTACTGTAGCTTTTATGATTATTGAGAATAACGACTGCATCGGCATTGGTGAAAGCCCCTTCGAGTGTTTTGACCTGTACGCCCAAAGCCCTGATGTCTTCCTCTTTGATGATAGGGTCATAGACGCTGATTTTTGATTTGTCGGGCATTTGTTCTAAGACCCACAGGGAGGTGCTGTCTCGCAAATCAGAGGTTTCCGGCTCGCCTTTGAAAGCCATACCGATGAGGGAAATATTTGCCGCGTTGATGTCTTTACCGGCATCTGCCAAGAGTCGCCTTAGTTTTTCTTTGAGCAATATGGGGGCTTTTTCATTGACCGTCCGGCAGGCGAGTAACAAGTCGGTTTCGAGTTGTTGTTGTTTAAATACAGAAGCCAAAATATAAGGGTCTTTGGAAAGGCAAGGACCGCCCACACCGGGAGAGGGTTGGGGGATGTTGTTGCGTTTGTAGCCGTAGTTGACAGCTTTGATGAGTTTGTGGATGTTGATATTGAGATTTTCAGCGAGATTTGCTACATTATTGGCTTAGGCAAAGATGTGGTCGCGGTAGGTATTGTCCATTAATTTGCACAATTCGGCTTCTTCCAGACCACCAACATTGATGACCGTTTTGGTGAGGTTCTGGAAAATGCGAGCGGCATAATCATAGGAGACGGGGTCGAAAGCACCGATAATCTGCGGATTGGTTTTTAATTCTTTCAAGGCAACGCCTTCGACTGTTCTTTCCGGTGCAAAAGCGAGGTAAAAATCTTGCCCGCAAGTGAGACCGGAAGCGGCTTCGAGGGCAGGTAGCACTACGTCTCGACAGCAACCCACCGGCACGGTAGAGCGCAAGAGGACTAAATCGCCTTCGGAGAGTTGTTTGCCGATAGCGGTAGCGGCAGCTTCGACGTATTCTATATTTGGTTGCTTTTCCTCTTTGAGCAAAGGTGTACCTACGGTGATGATATAAATCGCTCCTTTTGCCTGTGTAATATCTGTGGTAAAATTAATGTTGTTTTGGCTGTGTTTTTCCAACAATTGTTCTATTCCGTTTTCAAAAAAGGGGGCTTCTTTTTGCTGCAATTGTCGGATTAAATCCGAGTTTCGGTCATAACCATTCACCTTAAAACCACGCTCTGCCAGCACTAAGGCAAGTGTCAAGCCTACATAGCCCACACCGAGAATGGTGATTTTTTTGTTCTGAATCGTAAACGGGTCTTCCTTCTGTTGAAAAAGATAGTAGCCCAAAACCACTTTGTCGGTATCTACCACCGGCAGTACACTGATTTGCTTGGAGACTAAATCAAAGGCTTCCTTTTTGCTGACTTGTTTATTGACATAGAGCGGCGCAGTATTCATTACTTTATCTATGGAAGCCCACAACTCTATCCCTTCAATCAGCCCTCGCCTGATATCCGCTTCGGAGACCAAGCCTTGCAGACGATTATTTTCATCTATACAAATTAAAACCTGACAGTAAGGACTGTTCATCCTTGTCAGCGCATCCATAATGGATTGTTGTGAGTTTATAAAAAGTTTTGTGCCGTCTAGCATTAGTGTGATAGTTAAATTAGTGAACGAATAGACAAGTGCATATTTTTCTCATTATGAATTTTGGCATGTTTAAATTTGCTGCAAAAGTAGTTGACACTTTTTTGAAATGTAAATTCCGATAGCTAGCGGGATGTAGTACGTGTACAATACATTTGCATTTTTTATTGTTTAAAAATTTAAAAATCAATACAATAAGAAATATCTCGCGTTTGCTCGCATTGTACAATTTTTATATTTTACATTTATTATTTTATATTTTACATTAACTCAATATGAAGACAAAAGTGTCAACTGCAATTCTGATTCTCCAATGTCGGCTATCCGTCTAACTTTGCCGAACTCAAGTTGCCGGGCGCACTCGTCTGACGAAGGTTTTTGTGAAATGTCGTGATTTGTCTCATAAAATATTCGCACTGAATAAAAGGATTCGTCTGACGAGTATTCGCTTTAGGCAA
>CALIZI010000118.1 GCA_938028705.1 uncultured Saprospiraceae bacterium
CGGTAAAAAGTGTGGGTCGGTTAAATTCTCTTTCATATTTAACTTCGGAATTGACCTAAAAGCTATAAGGTTTCCGAAAACCTTATAGCTTTGATAGCCGGACTTTACGCTTACCCATACTTTTCACCGTAGAGCCAAAAAGTTGAGGTCATAATTCTTTTTCATTGATAGAATTATTCAAGTCTAAAGCAAGTACATGAGCATCACGCAAATTTTTATCATTTCCAACTACCTCTAACTTTTCTAATGTCTCTTTTTTGAACTCTTCCGAAGTCTTGATACCATTACCATTATAAATATGTGAGTGCATACATAACTGTCTTTCCTTTTCAATCATCTCATCAAAACTCATTTTTGAGCGTTCGTTGAGACTTGTTGATATTTTATTTCGCAGATTATTTTCCATAAATTACTCAACATATTATAAACAAAAATTCGACAAGTTTATCTGATTTATTGACACTTCATACGATATTAATTTTACATAAAATATAAGTAAGCCGTTTGGTAAACTTTTCAAGTTTGCTAAACGTGGGCAAGTTACTGAAATTTGTAATTAACTAAAAATCAGCACCTTACTTCTCCGATAGCTATCGGAGACCAAACTTTTTGAAGTTTAGCAAACGGAGTACTTAAATTTTATTTTAACTCAAATCCAAGAGTATCAACTACTTTTGTCGTTTATAAACTTGTCAAAAATTCTGGCATGTTTAGAAATGTAGTGAACACTTTTTTGAGATGTAATAGACGCTTCAAATTGGGTAATCACGCAGAGAACGCAGAGTTCGCAGAGAGTTGATGGTTAACTCTCTGCGAACTCTGCGTTCTCTGCGTGAAAAAGTGTTAACTACTTTTACGGCAAATCTAAACATGCCAAAATTCTTTGTGTTTTTGAATAATGAATATTGAACAAGGAGTGTAAAATATTAAATATATAAATATGAAATATTATTCAAAATCAATGTTTTAGATTGATTTCATGCCTTTTGACATTTGATATTCCCTGTTCGATATTCAAACCGCCTTACCAATTATAAACCGCCCCTGCCGAAACGGTCAAAAAGTGCAGCCAATTTCTCACATACCCGTCACCCGGCTCACCAACCTTAATATCGCCTGTACCGACACCGCCGCCGCCCAAATAGCGAAGGTTAAAAAAGACATCAATGGGGTCATTTATCTTCAAGCCCGTCCGAAAACTCGCATCCAAAATCGCGCCTATCACGTCATTGGTGTCACCGTTGAGATAACTGATTGGCGCATAGAAACCATCCGCTTCAAGTTCGGCATAGACCCAATCATTGAGTTGCGCTCTGGCACGAGTTTTCAATATGGGTACTATGCCCAAATCGCGATTGGTGCGAAATAGTGTTCCGTCAGTAGATTCAAAACTTATGGTGGCATTCCGAACCTGTATGCTTAAGCCTATGCCCAATGAATATTTTTCCTTATTGGGCAGTAATTCTCGGAGATAACTGATTCGATAAAAAGGAAAACTGTATAACAGATTGACACTCGTGGAAGCGGGAAAAGTGAGGTCATCTACCACCAAGTCTTCCGGTAGCAGAGTCTGCGATTCGAGACGCAGGGGTTGGTAAAGGAAGAATAAAGTATTACGTTTTTTGAAATCTATTTCTAAGGAGAGTCTGCTGACTGGAAATAAGACATCCTGACCGCCGTATTTTTTGTAGTCAAAGTAAGTGCCGCTGTTGCTGAATTGAATTTTGTGGTTCAATACACCAACAAAACCGAGTTCTGAAACAGACCGGAATTCAAAGTTTCTTTGAGCGAATAGACAAGTCGTGATGAAAGTTAAAATTAAGAGTGTCGTTAGTCGTTTTAAATTCATTATAGGTAACAATTCTTTCGTTTGTAAATGGCTACCGGTTCATGGTTGGACAGTTCGTAGTTCATAGTTATCATAATAACCTAAATTTCATCCCGATACCGATACGTATCGGTACGGGATTGTAACTTACTGATTATCAAACTGTCCAACGTTAGATGGGTAGCCTTGTAAATGATTAAAAGGTCTTATAACCACATCCAAAGGATATTGTTTAAAAATAGGACTAAAAATTAACGATATTTAAATATACACAAAGCTAATGTAATGTGCTAGTTTGTTATTTGTTAATTCGTAATTCGTTTGCTACATAAAAAAAGCACCAAATTCCAACCGGAATTTGATGCTTTAAAATTAAAAATTAAAAATTGAGGTTGAGGTTGAGGTTGAAGTTGAGGTTGAAATTCCCCTTTTATTCTACCTTAAATTCATCGTCGCTGACACCTGTGTTGGCTTCGCAAGATTTGACTTTAAGGGTAGCTATTTGAGTAGCTGCGGTCTGCTTGATAGTATGCGGTATCATTATACCACTGACTTCTTTGTAGTCCGAAATATCTAAAATGATTTTCATGGTCTGCCCCATGAGTTCTTCCATGCGTACTTCGCGCAATTTCAGACCGGACTCCGTATCGTAGTATTCCGTAACAGCCTTACCGTCAGGGGAAGTGACTTTAACCTTATAGGCTTCCTTGTCGCCTACTTTTTCGGCACCTTTGAATTCGAGGTCAAAGCCGAGTTTTTCGTATTGCAATTCTCTGTTGAATATAGATTGATATTTAAGCGATTCGAGTTCTTTACCTTCCAGCATCCTGCCGGCACCATTCAGAATTATTTTTCCTTTTTCACCATCAAATATCTGTTCCTGCAATACTTTTCCGCCCATAGAAGTGACGGTTTTGGCTTTGTTCGGTGCTTTAACACTAACAGCAATCTCCATAGCACCACTCTCGTCAGTCATCACCATTTTATAATCTTTAATGGCATCATAAGCGGCTTTTCCGCCTGTAGCTTTGATGTATTTGCCGATGATGGTGCTGGCATTAACATTATCTGGCATGGCTATATCATCAAGTAAATTACCTTCTTTGTCATAAAAATCAACCTTGCCGCTATTGGCAAATTGACCGAGTTTTGAAGCTACTTCGTCTTTATTACCAACGACCAAAATGTAGGCATTATCCGGCTGTATATACTTCTTTGCCATAGCTCTCACATCAGCGATAGTGACGGCATTGAGCTTTTCCAGATAAGTAGCATAATAATCACTTGGTAAATTGTAGCGAATGGTATTGAGGGCAAAACGTGCCATTGTTTCAGGACGTTCGAGAGAACGGGCAAAGCTGCCTGTCATCGAATTGAGGACCAAACTGAGGTCTTTCTGCTCCACATCCGTATCGCGCATACGGTTGAGTTCGTGTATAAATTGAACGACAGAACTATCGGTGACTTCATTGCGGACACTCGCGCCTGCCGAAAATCTACCCACCAATTTATCTCTGCGAAGCGAAGATCGCGCACCGTAAGTATAGGCTTTATCTTCACGCAGATTCTGCATGAGCCTGCCCGAAAATACACCGCCACCAAGTACGCTATTCATCACACTTGCCTTGATAGCATCAGGCGAACCCGGCTTCAAATCAACGGGATAGGTCACAGAAATGACCGACTGAACTGCCTCGTCTTTATCAACAAAAGCCACTTGCGTCTGCTCGGGTGCCGTAGGTGTAGCGTAGGTGTGAGCGGGTACGTCACCTTTTTTCCAATCCCCCAGATATTCGGTCAATTGTGCTTTAGCTTCGGCAGCGGTGATGTCACCCACAACTGCCATATACGCTACATTGGGCTTGAAATAAGTCTTGTAATATTCCTTACATTTGTCAAGTGTAATTTTTTCTACACCGGCTTCTGTCATGATTTCGCCGTAAGGGTGGTCTTTGCCATAACGCAGTACGCTGGCTACGTTTCTTGCAATGGCACTCGGTTCTTCTTTTTCCGAAGCTAAGGCAGAGAGTTGTTGCTTTTTCATCTTGTCCAACTCATCGGCAGGGAAAGCCGGATTCAATACGACATCAGACATCAACTCCAGCAATTTTGGTACATGCTTGGTAAGCGAAGCGGCAAACAGACCGCCGTCACTGGTACTCAATCTTGCTCCGATAAAGTCAACTTCTTCATCCAATTGTGCTTTGGTGCGATTCTTTGTGCCTTTGGTCAGCATCTGTCCTGCCATGCTTGCATATCCTGCCGATTCGCCTTCCAATACAGGGTCATTATCCATCAATAACTGGAAAGAGACCCTTGGCAATTTGTGATTTTCAACAACCACGACTTGCAGACCATTATCAAGTGTAAAGGTCTCATAATCACCCAATTGTATTTTAGGTGCAGCACCCGCTTCGGGGGCTTTACTGCGGAAGTCAGCGACTTCTTTTACCCCTTTTTTTATGGTATCCCCTACATTTTTTGTTGCAGTACATTGAAAAAACAACAACGCTAAAGGAAGTATATATATAATTATTTTTTTCATTTTTATTTAAATTAGTTCATAGTTCATGGTTCATAGTTCATGGTTCATAGTTCATAGTTCATAGTTCATGGTTCATAGTTTATAGTTCATGGTTTATAGTTCATGGTTTATAGTTCATGGTTCATAGTTCATAGTTCATGGTTTATAGTTCATGGTTCATAGTTGGTGGTTCATAGTTGGTAGTTTATAGGAGTTGGTGAATTAATTTTTTTAGTGAAAAAAGTATTTTGTGTTTATTATTTTAATAAAATTAAAATGTATTATTTTTTTCATTTTAAAAATATTATTAATAATAAAATTTATAAAAAATATTTTATAAAAATTTTTAATTTATTAAAAATCATTTTTCACTATAATGACTAATTATCTGATAAACTGATTACCTAATTAACTGATTACCTAATTACCTAATTACCTAATTAACTGATTAACTGATAAACTGATAAACCAATCCACCAGATCATGGTTCCATGGATTTAGGTAAAAATTCGAGCGTTACGCTATTATCTTTAATAAAATACTTGTTGGCAACTCGTTTGATGTCTTCTCTGGTGACCTTCATGTATCGTTCTATTTCGGTATTAATAAGGTTGGCATCGCCGAAGTACATGTGGTAATTGGCAAGGCTTTCGGCACGACTGGCTACGGTAGAATTGCCTGAGACAAAATCATTTTCGATTTGATTTTTCAATTTTTGCAATTCTTTTTCACCAATCAATTCATCGCGCACTTTAGCGATTTCGGCTTGCAAGGCGGCTTCGAGTTCCCCAATATCACCACCTTGATTGACGAGTGCAAAGACGACATTGATGCCTGCGTCTTCGAGTCCGAATGGGAATGCACCGATTTGAAGTGCTTTTTGCTGGTCGTCCACAAGTGAACGGTACAGGCGCGAACTTTGCCCCTGCGCCAACAAGGTAGAAAGCATATCAACGGCATAATAATCAGGTGTACCTTCTGCCGGAATACGGAAACCTGTGATGACAGCGGGGAGTTGGATATTGTCATATATGGTTGTGCGTTGTTCGCCTGTGAGTTCAGGTACTTGCTTATTGGGACGAGGGATTTCAGTCTTACCTCGTGGGATGCTACCAAAGTATTTTTGAATCAATTTTTTGGCTTCGGGAATGTCTATATCGCCGGCGATAGAAAGGACTGCATTATTGGGTACATAGAAAGTTTTGTAAAAATTAACGTAGTCCTCCTCTTGTGCTGCATTGAGATGCTCCATGTAACCAATGACGGGCCACTCGTAGGCATAACCCTTAAAGGCACGTTTGAACATTTCTTCTATCCATGAGCCATAAGGCTGATTATCAATGCGTTGTCTGCGTTCTTCTTTGACCACCTCACGCTGTGTTTCGATACCTTTGTTTTCTACCTTTGCGTGTAGGAGTCGCTCCGATTCGAGCCAAAGCCCAAGTTCGAGTTGGTTGGAAGGCAATAATTCATAGTAGAAAGTACGATCGTATGTTGTATTGGCATTGAGCGTACCGCCTGCATTTTCGATGTATTTGTCGAACTCGCCGCGCTCAATATTTTCTGTGCCTTCAAAGAGTAAATGCTCAAAGAAGTGTGCAAAACCTGTGCGGTCCGGTTTTTCATTTTTTGAACCGACATGGTACATGATCGTTACTGCAACGATGGGCGTGGACTTGTCTTCATGTAAGATGACATGCATGCCATTGTCTAAATCGTATTCTTCAAATTCTATATTGACGGATTGGGCATTCGCCACAAAAGCCACTAATAGGCATGAAAAGAATATTGTAATTCTCTGCTTCATATTTGTATGGTGATTTTCTATTTACCGATAGGCAAATCATGATTAAGGAATAGTTTGTTTTACTGTATTTATGTATTGTCTAAAGTACAGTTTTATAAAAAAATTATGATGTTATCTAATTTAATGAAATTTAGATGTATGCAAAACTACTTTAAGTCTGTCATTAATAAAAACCTCAGGGGTGCTTTTTAGACGAACAATCTTCTTTTAACGACAATAATTATACCTTTATTATTCAACATGGCAGTGCCTGTTGGCATTAGGAAAGAGATTTTTGCGAAGTGAAAAGTAAAATCTCTCTTTTCAATACGATAGGCTCCTTTTCAATGTTATCGAGATAAAAAAATATAAAAAATATAATACAGAATGTAACTTTTAGATAATTCTTTCGTATAATCCAATCAAACGGCATAATATTTTATTATTTTTTTAATATTTAAAATCAAATAGACGAAAAACATCAACTAATTTAAAGGCTTCTTCTGAAGTGTAAGCAAAAGAAATCCAACACTTATGCACACTCACACACATTTAACAAGGTTAATAATACTTGTATTATTTATATTTGCCCACTCATCTCTATGTAGCGCACAGCGTTCT
Source organism: uncultured Saprospiraceae bacterium (assembly GCA_938028705.1). Lineage (GTDB taxonomy): Bacteria > Bacteroidota > Bacteroidia > Chitinophagales > Saprospiraceae > JAHDEO01. The sequence goes on from CALIZI010000118.1 coordinate 6,760, forward strand.
GCAGTAGGGCAAAATATTATTACATCCAATAGTATTCAAGATATTCAAGAGTATGAAAAGGATGCTTCCCGATTAGCACTTCGCTACCTTTCTCAACAGCACCATGAACTCGGTATAAAAATACCGGAAGATATCAAAGAAAGTATATATAATGCACTTTTGGCTGTATATAAATCTGATAATAAATATGCTATGCGAGTTCGTGATTTAGGTATTCATACCCAATCACAACCATTTTATATTGATTATCTGACCGTTGTACACGCAGACAATACGGCATGGGCAGTTCCTTTGGATAAAGGGCAACCGCGAACTTCTGATGAAACGATTAATGGATTTATAGAGATTTATAATCTTGACATTAATAAATATGATGATGAAAATAAATCATTTATTGTATCGGCTTACCCACATGTTAATATGAATGGTTTGGCAAAAGAATTATCTCAAATTGAAGGCGTGAAAAGTGTTGTTGTACCGCCATTGAGAACCCCCGACCACAACATCATAGCAAAACGGGAAAGAAGTACATGGATATTAATTTACGAAAAAAAATACCTCAATACAAACAAGAAGACACAATGGTCATTCAGCGTGGATGCAGACGGGAATATTACTTTTCTTGAAGAAGTAGAAATAAATGACTTTTGAATCAATATTGGCTTTAGGGATTTAACAACATATATTTTATTTAGAGGGGCGGAACCTGGCTGAATTACTTTTTCAGTCAGGTTCTCATTTTTTAAGAATAAACTTAGCATTCCTTATGCTCCATTTATAAAAGTTACGGAATCGGTTTTTTGTATCAAACACCCGACCTAAACAGGCTTGACCGCGAAACTGTAATGACTGCTTTAGCTGTCAAGTAAAATGAAAGCATATTTATGAATTATTGTTTTTAAATTTATTACAAATTAAAATAATAATTTACTTGACAGCTAAAGCAGTCATTACGGAGTTCCCGTTCACCCTGTTTAGCAGCCTGTATTGTTATTCTTCAAATTTCTTGATTAATATTGAGGTGTTGTGTCCGCCGAATCCAAAGGTATTGGTGAGGGCGGCATTTACTGTTCGTTGTTGTGCTTGGTTGGGGGTGAGGTTGAGGCGCGAATCAATGTCGGGGTCGGGTGTAGTATAGTTAATTGTAGGTGGTACGGTGTCGTTTTTGACGGCAAGTATGGTTGCTATGGCTTCTATCGCTCCGGCTGCACCTAACAGGTGTCCGGTCATGGATTTGGTGGAGCTGATATTGAGCTTGTAGGCTGCCCCGCCGAATACTTGCTGAATGGCTTTGATTTCGGCTACATCGCCGAGTGGGGTAGAGGTACCGTGTACGTTGATGTAGTCTATATCGGTGGTTTGCATGTTGGCATCTTCGATAGCAAGACGCATGACTCCGGCTGCACCGATTCCGTCGGGGTGTGGTGCGGTGATGTGGTGTGCATCGGCTGTCATACCGCCACCGCCGATTTCGGCATATATTTTTGCACCGCGTTTTTTGGCGTGTTCGTATTCTTCAAGGATGACAGTTGCTGCACCTTCGCCGAGCACAAAACCATTGCGGTTTTTGTCGAAAGGTCGGGAAGCTGTGGCAGGATTATCATTGCTTTCTGAAAGGGCTTTTACGGAATTGAACCCGCCGATACCTACTTCTGTAATGGCTGCTTCCGAACCACCTGTGACGATAATATCGGCACGTCCTATGCGGATGTAATCGAAGGCATTGATAAGGGCATGGGAGGCAGAAGCACAGGCAGATACGGTAGCGTAATTGATGCCGCGAAGTCCGTGCTTAATGGAAATGTGTCCGGGTACGATGTCAATGATCATTTTGGGAATGAGAAAGGGGTTGAAACGTGGTGTGCCGTTGCCTTGTGCAAATTCTATGATTTCTTTTTGAAGGGTGGTCAGTCCGCCGATACCTGCTCCCCATATCACTCCTGCCCGCAGACGGTCTATTTTTTCCATGTCAAGTCCTGAGTCGGCAATGGCTTCGTCGGCAGTAATGATAGCGTATTGGGCAAAAGGGTCAAGGCGACGGGCATCTCTTCGATGAAAATGCTCGGAGACATCAAAGTTTTTGACTTCGCAGGCAAATCGGGTTTTAAATTTTGTTGCATCAAAATGTGTGATGGGTGCAGCTCCGCTTGTACCTTTGCATAGGGCTTCCCAAAATGTTTGTGTCGAATTGCCTATCGGCGTGAGTGCGCCAAGTCCGGTAACAACTACTCTTCGGTTCATGGTTGGCAGTTCATGGTTGATGGTTCATAGTTCATGATGGATAGCTTTAATACTATGAACTATCAACCATGAACTATGAACTAATGTAGGATAAAAATACAGAACATCAATTTAAAAATTGATGTTCTGTAAAGGTTTTGTTTTGAGCAAATGTTAGATTGATGCTTTGAGCATCGACCTCATATTTATTCTGCTTTTTCGCCCGCATGCTTTTCAAGATGCGTGATACATTGTCCTACTGTTTGGATATTTTCCGCTTCTTCATCCGGAATTGAGATGTTAAATTCTTTTTCAAATTCCATGATAAGCTCAACAGTATCTAATGAATCTGCGCCCAAATCATTGGTGAAGCTAGCTTCCATAGTTACTTCGGATTCGTCAACACCGAGTTTTTCGATGATGATTTTGGAAACTCTTGTTTTAATGTCTGACATAACATTTTTTTTACTAGTTCAAGTTGCGAACAAAGGTTGGTTTATTAATGATAATTGCTTAGTAATGTTCAAAAAATAATTTCTACATTTGACCGATTAAACCTTATCATTCCTGATTGAAACAATCGAGGAAAGTCGCGCTATAATTGGTAAATTTAGTTTTCTAAACATTATAAATCAGATAATAGTTGTACCTGTCGAACAAAATTAATTAATTCTTATTTGCTTTGCAACTTGCTTTACTTAACAATAATCGCAAAGAACGTCATTAAGGATTTGAATACCAAAAAAAGTGAAGGCTTTTAATTTTAATTTAAAAAAAATTCTACTATTGAATCCGGTTACTAAAGCATATTTTCAATTACACGTCGCAGTTTTTTTGTTTGGTTTTACCGCAATTTTGGGACGTTTTATACAAGTTGGCGAGCTTCCTACGGTGTGGTGGCGGTTGCTGATTACCTGCTTGAGTTTGTTGCTCTTGCCCGGCGTGGTGAAGGCATTGCGGGAAATGCCGCGTAGTCTGATTATTCGTCTCGCAGGTATTGGTGTGGTGGTGACATCGCATTGGATTTGCTTCTTCGGTGCGGTCAATTATTCTAATGTGTCGGTAACACTAGGCGTGCTGGCAACGACGAGTTTTTTTACAGCTTTTATTGAGCCTTTGGTGAAAAAAACGCGGATTAAATGGTACGAAGTAGCATTGGGCATACTCGTAGTCCCGGGCATGTATATGATTTTCAGATTTACGAATGAAGGCTACACATTAGGTATATTAATGGCATTGGCTTCTGCGTTTTTGGGTGCGCTTTTTTCAAGTTTGAATACACAGGTCGTCAACAGGTCATCGCCTATGGCGATTACTTTTGTGGAATTGGGTAGCGGTTGGGTCTTTATAGGGCTGATTGCGCCTTTTTACGGCAAGGTGTTTGGTCATAGTTCCTTTGTACCGTCTTTGCCGGATTTGGGCTACTTGGCAATTCTTGGTTTGGTGTGTACCACTTTCGCTTATGTACTGGCACTCAATTGTTTGAAACACATATCAGCCTTTACATCCAATCTGACTATCAATCTCGAACCGGTCTATGGCATTATCCTCGCTTGGTTGATTTTTCAGGAAAATAAAGAAGTTGGGAGTGGTTTTTACGTGGGTGTCGGTATCATTTTATTGGCGATTTTTCTGCATCCGCTTATTAAACGAATGGTAAATTCCAAAAAACAAATTCCAAATTCCAATAGGTATTAATATATTAAATTTTTAATTAATTTAAAAATTAAATTTAATAAAAGCATATTTTAAAATATGTATATTTACAAAAACAGTTGACACTTTAGATAAACAAAAAATAATATACCCCGTTTGCTAAACTTTTCAAGTTTGGTCTCCGATAGCTATCGGAGGAGTATATCACCAAAACTTGTAATCACCTAAATGTCAGTGCTTTACTTCTCCGACAGCTATCGGAGACCAAACTCTTTGAAGTTTAGCAAACGGATTTCTATATGTTGTTTTTTTATTTTAAAATAATTTAATTTATTAAAAAAATATTATGAATAATAAATTATACTATGTATTACTATCCTTATTGTGGTGTTTTTTTACTATTCAAATGACAGCCCAAGAATTACCTTCCAAGCGTAAAATTTTCAAAAAAATCACTAATCTCGACCAAGCCCTCGATGAGACCTCCGGCTTGCTCTGCGATAATGGTGATATATGGACACACAATGACGGCGGCGATGAACCCGCCCTTTATAAAGTGGACCCGACAAGCGGAAAAGTTATACAAAAAATACTCATCAGCAATGCTCAAAACATAGATTGGGAAGACATCACCCAAGATGAGCATTATGTCTATATCGGCGATTTTGGGAATAATTACGGGATGCGAAAAGACCTGACGATTTATAAAATCAAACGTGCTGCACTTTCCGAAAAAAGAACCACAGTAAAGGCTGAAATCATTACTTTCACTTATCCGCAACAGAGCAATTTTAAAAGCAGCCAAGCGCATAATTTTGATTGCGAAGGTTTTTTTGCATGGAATGGTCAACTACATTTATTTACCAAAAACCGAGGCGATGGCATGACACAACATTATACTCTGCCCACCTCCGCAGGCAATCATAAAGCGCGATTGCAAGGCACCTACAACACACGCGGACAAGTGACCGCCGCCGACATCAGCCCCGATGGAAATACAGTCATTTTGACAGGCTATATTCCACCCAAAAAACTGTTTATGTGGATATATCATGATTATAAAGGAACGGACTTTTTTTCTGGAAAAGCAAGGCGCATTTGTATGGGCAAATTTATATTGAGAGGGCAAATGGAAGGTGTGTGTTTTTCATCAAATGATGAAGGCTACCTTTCTGCGGAGTTGTTGAAAAGAAAGAAATTTGTTATCAAAAAACAACATTTACGTTATTTTTCAATTCATAAATTTATGTAAAACAATTATTTGTAATTTACTAATTATCAAATAGAAGAACACATGATTAAATTTAAGTAATTGATATTTAGTAATTTACAAATTTTGCATTAATGTATTTAATTTAAAAGAAACCTATACCCTCTACAACCTAAACTCATTTATGAGAAATTAACTCAAAGTCTATGAGGGGTTAGAAATGTAGGTTTTGATAACATATCCGCTTATAAAAAAAAATTATTCGCTAATTTCATAGCTCTTTTTTTAGAGTCTTAATGTAGAATTACTTAAAACCATTAAAAATCATAACATTAAGCCCCAATCACCTTAGCTTTATCCCAAAGCGCATCCATTTCTTCGAGGCTCATATCGTTTAATTTTTTGGGCGCATTGGCTTCTATATATTCAAATCGGGATTTAAATTTTTTGTTGGTGCGTTCAAGGGCGGTTTCAGGGTCAATACCTACAAATCGCGCATAATTAATCAGCGAAAACAGCACATCGCCAAATTCATCTTCCTGTGCCGCTTTCGTTTCGTTCATGCTTTCTTTAAACTCGCCGAGTTCTTCCTCTACTTTCTCCCAGACCTGCTCGCTGTTTTCCCATTCAAAACCCACTTGTCCGGTTTTTTCCTGCATCCGGTAGGCTTTTACCATTGCCGGTAGTGAGCGCGGCACACCCGACAAGACAGATTTTTTGCCTTCCCTCAGTTTGATTTGTTCCCAGTTTTTCATGACATCCTCCTCGCCATTGACCTTGACATCGCCGTAGATATGTGGGTGGCGATTCACCAATTTATCACACACCGCATGTATGGCATCACCTACATCGAAAGCCTGTTTTTCGTCCGCTATTTTACTATAAAAAACCAAGTGCAACATCAAGTCACCAATCTCCTCTTTGATTTCCTGCATGTCCTCCTCAAGTATCGCATCTGCCAATTCGTAGGTTTCTTCAATGGTGAGATTGCGGAGACTTTCCATCGTTTGTTTCCTATCCCAGGGGCATTGCTCACGCAATTCATCCATGATTTTGAGCAAGCGGGCAAAGGCTTCCAACTTTGGAGCATACTCCAGCGATATATCGGTATTTAGTGTCATCGAATAATGTGTTTTGGAAATGTAAAATGTAAAATAATAAATGTAAAATGTAAATTTGTATAACGCGAGAATATTCTATATCTTATTGGTTTTCAAATTATTAAAAATTAAAAAAAAATATTTCACTCGCATTCTATCGACACTTTTATATTTTACATTTTACATTTTTTAGGCTTTCGCTTCCGGCATTTTACATTCTTCTTCCGGTTTTTTACCGCAAACCGAACAGTCGCCGATTTGATTTTTGAGCATCGGATTATTGGTCGCGCAAGTACCGCGAAATTCTTTACCGGATACTATCTGACGCAAATTTATCAGCGCAAAAGACAGTCCGAATATCACAAATATAATTGCCAACATGGGCAGAAATGTAGCCATAGTTTAGTTGATTAGTTGATAGAGTTGATAAAGTTGATTAGTTGATAAAGTTGATTAGGCGTATTTAACATGTATAATATCTTATTAAAAATAATAGCAATTTAAAAACAACCTGATACTCTGATTTTCTAATCAACTAACACCATTTGCAAAGATAATGTTTTTTACTTACAATTCCTGCCAGACAATGTGTAGTCCGGGTTCGGTAATACTTTCCGAGCGTCTGACAAAGACCTGAAACTCTACTCCGCCACCCTTTCCTATCCACGAATTAGGACCTGATGATTTATAGTCTTTAGCAAATTGATGGAGGAGTTGGGTGTGCGTTTTTTGGGCATCGGCAGCAGTATCAAAGGTCATATTAAACTCCATTTCTATCAATTTATCGGCAGGGCTAAAGTGATAAATAATATCTGCCGAATCGCCCTCGCCCATATTGGCTACATACTTGAGCGTTTCGGGGCTGTCCGTCACCAATTTGACCGTTTCGCCCAACTTAATCTGAGCATTGCTCATCCCCAAATTTGCCTGACGAAACATATATTTGCTGTCAGCAGCAGAGCCACCGCTACAAGCAAATAACATAAGCGTAATTCCGACAAATAATAAAGCACTAAAGCATATATTTGCCCATGTTTGCATTTTATATGTATTCAATTTCTGATTCATGATTTAATTTTTCTGCAAAGATATTGTTCCTGATTCAATCTATGGAATATTTGTGCATAAATAGTGACACATGTAGGTGTTGAGATAAAATTTACATAAAAAAATTATTAATTTATTTAAAAAAATGTTTAATTTATTTTGTAATTTTGAGACCTTTAAATACCCTGTTCATTCATTCAAAAATATCACTATGAAAAACATAACAAAAACCATCATCGGTGCTATTGCGGGTGATGTCATCGGTTCAATTTATGAGTCGCGGAATGACAAGACAACTGACTTTCCTTTGTATTCTGTCAATTGTCATTTTACGGATGATACGGTGTTGACCATAGCCGTTGCGGATTGTATCTTAAACGAAAAAGACTTTGCACAAACGATTTGGGAATATGGCAATGCCTACCCTCATAGCGGTTACGGTAAGATGTTCAAAAATTGGCTGGCATCCGACAATCCGCAACCTTATAACAGCTACGGAAATGGCTCTGCCATGCGGGTGAGTCCGGTCGGATTTGCGTGTCAGAATATGGAAGAAGTCTTGAAAGTAGCGGCGCAAAGTGCCGAAGTCACGCACAATCATCCCGAAGGTATCAAAGGCGCACAGGCGATAGCGGCGGCGGTTTTTCTTGCCCGTACAGGTCAGCCCAAACAAGCTATCAGGGATTTCATTACAGAAAAATTTGCGTACGACCTCAACTTTACTATGGATAGTATCAGACCTTCCTACAAATTTGATGCAACGTGTCAAGGCTCTGTGCCACAGGCAATTGTGGCGTTTTTGGAAAGCCACGATATTGAAAGTGCCATCAGATTAGCCATATCTATCGGCGGTGACAGCGATACTATCGCTTGTATGGCAGGAGGTATTGCGATGGCATATTATAAAGAAATTCCTCGTGATTTGCTTGGCTTTGTGTCTAGTACATTGCCGTATAGATTTGTTAGAATATTGAGTCGATTTGATATGAAATGCGCTCATGAAAAATAAAAAAACTAAAAGTCAAGGTCATTCCGCACTCCGATGCGGAATCTATTGTCGCAAGAGAACGCTTTTAGGCAGAAGCTACGGTTTAGTATCGTGCCAAGATGGAACAGATTCCGCGTCGGAGCGCGGAATGACGATGGCTTTTGGGAGTTTTGGGTTTCGTTCAATTTTATACAAAACCCTTCCATCCTGATTCCGAATTTACTAATTCCCTAATTTCCAAAATCCAACTGGCAAGTATTTTGCAAAAGTAAGAGAAGTAGAAGAAAATCATCACTTATCAATCAGCCAATTATGCCTTATATTTTAATTGTTTTTATTGCTTTATGTGTCTCCTTCGATGTAGCAGCGCAAGATTACCTCACCCGAAAAAATGCCCCGCCCAAAGCGATGAAACATTATAAAAAAGCCCAACAATTTGCTTACGAAAATAACTATAATAAAGCGATAAAATATTTTCAAAAAGCCCTCAAAACCACGCCCGATTTCATTGATGCACATTTGATGTTAGCTGATTCTTATGCGGCATTGGGCAATTATGAAAAAGCCGTAGCGGGTTTTGAAAAAGTGGCGAGTATTGACCCTGATTATAAGCCTAAAATTTATTATGCCCACGCCATGTTGGAGCGCAAACACAAAAAATATGATAAAGCCGCCACGCTTTTTGAACGCTTTTTGACCTATCCGCAAAAGTCCGATGAACTCAAAACGAAGGTCGAATATTTGTTGGCTACGAGCCGCTTTGCTGCCGAAGCCATCAAAAATCCTGTACCCTTTGACCCTGTAAACATGGGCGAAAATATCAACTCCGATTTGCTCGAATATTCACCTTCGATTACGGTGGACGGGCAGCGACTGGTATATACGGTACGTGTGCGCGGGCAGGAAGATTTCTTCGTAGCCGAGCGCGAAAACGGTGAGTGGAAAGCCCGTAAAAATCTCGGCGCACCCATTAATACGCAAGATAATGAAGGCGCACAAAGCCTTTCTGCCGATGGCAGATTTATTGTTTATACTGCCTGTAATCGGGAAGGTGCTTTGGGAAATTGTGACCTTTATTTTTCGGAATTTAAAAATGATGAATGGTCAACACCTGCCAATATCGGCGAACCGATAAATACAGCGGCTTGGGAATCGCAGCCCTCTATTTCTGCCAATGCGGATGAGTTGTATTTTACGAGTAATCGCGGCGGCGGTAAAGGGAAAAAAGACATCTGGATGAGTCGCAGGAAAGCAGACGGCACTTGGAAAACACCCGAAAATCTTGGCGACCACATCAATACTTCGGGCGAAGATTTATCGCCTTTTATTCATCCCGACGGACAGACTTTATACTTCATTTCCGATGGGCATCCGGGCATGGGGAAATCGGATATTTATTTCTCGCGCCGCAGTGCAGATGGCTCTTGGGGGAAGGCTGAAAACATCGGTTATCCGATTAATACCGAAGAAAAAGAATTCAGTTTGATAGTAAGTACCGATGGTAAAACAGCGTATTTTTCGTCAGATAAAGAAAACGGTTTTGGACTGACGGATTTGTATCAATTTGACCTGTATGAAGCGGCACGCCCTGCGCCTGTGACGTATGCAAAAGCCACTGTTGTTGATGAAGAAACAAAGGAAAAACTGATTGCCGATGTAGAACTGATTGACCTCGCTACGGGCAAGGTACACAGCAAATCGGTGACAGACGAAAACGGTGAATTTCTCGTCGTATTACCGAGTGGTATAGACTACGCTTTGAATGTCCATAAAAAGAGCTATCTCTTTCATTCAGAGAACTTTGCACTTAAAGAAAAAAATACATTAGACGAACCTTATCTATTAAAAATCGCTTTGCAACGCATACCCAAACAACCCGTTTTGGCAACTGCAAAACCCGTCAAACCTATCATTAGCAATACGCCTTTGCCCCCCAAATCCAAGCCTGTTATTCTCCGCAATGTATTTTTTGAAACTGCCTCTGCCGACCTTAAAACATCTTCTCAAAACGAACTCAACCGCCTTAAAGATTTGTTGAATGAACATCCGAATATTCGCATACAAATCAACGGACATACCGACAATGTCGGCTCTGAAAATAACAACCTGATGCTCTCCGAAAATCGTGCTAAAGCGGTTTTCAATTACCTCGCCCAACAAGGCATCAGCCCCGCACGTATGCAGACGAAAGGCTATGGCGAAACGCAAGCTATTGATACCAATGATACGCCCGAAGGCAGAGCAAAAAACCGCAGAACAGAATTTGTAATTGTGGAGTAAAAAAACAAATTCCAAGCACCAAATGACAAATTCCAAAACGTGAAAACCTTGGAATTTGTTTTTTGGAATTTGTTTTTTGGAATTTGGAATTTCATTAAAGTATAACCTTTGTTGCACCGCCTGTGCCGTAGCCGTCGTGGTAGCCTTCTTCATAGCGCACTACATCGGGGTTTTCTTTCAATCGACGATGAATTTCCTTTTGCAATCGTCCTTTTCCTTTTCCGTGTATGATATAGACATGCGGCACACCAATAATAATAGCATCGGAGAGGTACTTTTCAAAGCGTCTGATTTGTAAAGCGAGTGATGTGGCTGCGTCTATTTTTTCGTAATCGTCGGTAAGTTGATGAATATGCAGATCAATGGCTTCCGGAAAACTCGCACGCGCCTCAACATCGAATAATTTGACACGCATTTGGTCATAAACATTGGCGGGTTCATCAGGGAGATTATTGCGTGTGTAACTTGTTAGTGTATTTTCTCGCTTGGTGGGTGCTGCAAAATCATCTGCCAATGAATACAAATGCACATCGGCATTGAGGTAAGGTGAGTAGGTCTGATTTTTAAAAAACTGCTTGGGTCTGATTTTTAATTGGCAGACTATTTTGCCGTCTTGCCCTTCGGTAGTCCACCGCCAGAGTGTCAGGTCAAATTCGGGATAATCGTTGAGGCTTTGCTTTTTGAGGTAGCCGAGTTGGGTCGTATTTTCATTATCCACACTACCGCTCAATGGCAAATCTTCATCACCGATATACATAAATCCGTCGAAAACTATTTTCCATAACGTTTTGTTAATCAATACAATACGAAAGGAATAATGCTCACCTGCATCATTAAAAACAGGCTCGAATGCGAGGAAAATGCCACGTTGCTGAGTTGACATAAGTTGTGTGTGGATATGTGGAATAATGGACTGTAAAGCTAAGATTATTTTTTTATAATTACTTACATAAGTCCGCAGTTTATCAGTCCGCTGTCCGCAGTATAATGTGAAGAAATCAATCTGATTTAATTTTATTTAATAGTCCAAGTGTTAATTTTCTCGTATCAAACAGCGGACAGAAGACTGATAAACTGCGGACTTATGGTTACATCAACTTGAATAAGCTGTTGCATCAATTAGTTCATTTTCGCCTCTACGCATCAGCGCATAATTGAAGCCCGGATGAATGGCATAAGCCCCCGTATTTCCCGCTTTATCAATTGCCAGATAACCGACCTGCATATCTTTATAATCCAATTTTCGGACGATTCGCATGACTGCTTCTTGGCAGGCTTCCTGTGCGGTTGCACCTTGTCGCATCAATTCGACGACCAAAAACGCCCCCAAAGTTTTCATCATCAATTCGCCCATACCGGTAGCCGTAGCCGCACCTATTTCATTATCTACATACAATCCTGCACCAATAATCGGTGAATCCCCTACCCTGCCGTACATCTTATATGCAAGCCCGCTTGTAGTACATGCCCCCGATAAATCACCGTTTTTATCCATTGCCAACAAGCCTATCGTATCGTGATTTTCTACATTGATAATAGGTTTATATTCAGATTCTATGAGCCATTCTCGCCATGCTTTTTCCGAATCAGGTGTCAGCAATTTCTTTTTCTTAAAACCATTATCCAAAGCAAATTTTAAAGCCCCCTCCCCTGCCAGCATGACGTGTGGCGTATCGTCCATCACCTTACGTGCTACCGAAATCGGATTTTCGATATGCTGTAAAAAACAGACAGAACCTGCATTGCCCGTTTCATCCATAATGCAAGCGTCAAGGGTGACATTGCCATCGCAGTCGGGCAGTCCGCCATAGCCTACCGAAGTAGATTCGGGATCAGATTCGACCACCCGAACTCCAGCTTCTACGGCATCAATGGCTTTTCCGCCTTCTTTGATGACCGCCCAAGCCGCTTCATTCGCCGGTAAGCCGTGATTCCATGTGGAAATAATCACGGGTTCGTCTGCCTTTGCTTGAGGTGTTGGTGTATTACAACTTAATATTTTGGGTAAGCCTAATAAGCCACCTACAATAGCGGAGTTTTTTAAAAAATTTCTTCTTGTGTGCATTTTTTCATTTTTGATAATAATGCACAAGATATTAAATTTTTGATGTGTAGAGAGCGTTAAATTGGTCGGATATAATGCGAATTTAGTGTAAATTATAATCTATTTTTTACATTAAAATTACTTAAATATTTGTAACATTTTGATTTTAAAATAACTATAAACTTAAAAATTAATTATTGAAAATAATTTAATTTTATTAAAAACATTAATCAGTATTTTAATAATAATAAAAATGCAAAAGCTGAGTTATAAAACGCAATAAAGAATGCAAATTTGGAGCGCAATTGAAGTTAAGTTTTATTTAAATATTGGCATGATAAACATAAAAAGATTAAATTTACAATATGAAAAATATCCGGCATCAACTGATTTTACTCCTTCTTACCACCCTTATCCTTCCCCATCTTGTTTTTTCACAAGACAATTTAAGTTTTGAACTTGATTATAAAGTGAATAGAGTCTATCCGTCGCTTTCCATTACAAAACAGCAATTAAATGAAGCGCGTACTTTATTTGATATTAATGAATATTATAAACCGTCGTGGGTAAAAGAATATATTTCAGTGGAAGTTTCGGCAAGCCATCAAGGAAAGATAAAAAGGGCAGTGGGCAAAAGTAATACCCTTAATCAAGCACAAAAAGCCCTCATGAATACGGTGGACTCAGGTACAGATATTTCTGTCAAAATAAACTATATACCCAATAATAATTTAAAACATAATGACCCGAAGGAGACCAATTTTACCTTTATCGTTGAACCTGAAAATGAAGCAGCCTATATCGGCGGAGTGCAACAATTGAAACAGTATTTGAAGGAAAATGTAGAAGACAAGATTTCTGATGAAGTTTTCGAGATATATCGTTTGACTGCTGTAAAATTTGTCGTTGATGAAGAAGGGCAAATTGTTGATGCTCAGGTGTTTGAGAGTCCGGCTCAAACTTTTAGAGACACAAAGACTGAGGAGCTTTTATTGGAAGCAGTATGCAATATGCCCAATTGGATACCTGCACAATACGCCAACGGAATGAAGGTCAAACAGGAATTTGTACTCACCGCAGGCGACCACAGAAGTTGCGTCATCAACCTGCTAAATATTCGGCGAAATGGCAAGTAAAATGACAACAAATGTCGATACATATTTGGCGGAAGGTTGTGGACGCTGCCCGCTTGGAGACACACCTGACTGCAACCTCAACTTCAATGAAATTCAATAATTTGTTTTTGCCTCTATAAAGTTGAAGTTGAGGTTGAAGTTACTAGCCTTCCACTTCCAAGCCAAATGCGCGGCGTTTTTCACCAAGCAATGCTATGCGTTCCATGAGTCCGCCTGCTTCTTTGACTTCCAACAGGGAGTAATAGAGCAAACCCATACTAATGATAATTAAAGGGATAACAATATTAGAAATGAAGATAATAAGAAAAATCGAAAACCACTTGGCAACTGTGGCAACAGTAGATGTTTCAGCATCAAAATTCCATTGGATAACCTCAAAATAAAACCACACCACACTCGTATTGATAAGTACAAAAAAGGCAAGGCTGACCAATGAGATAATGAGAAACAGACCATACATTTTGCCCCAACTATTGCCGAGCAGATAAAATGTTCTGCTATAAGCTGCAAAGGGGTTGATTTGCTCCTCTGTCATTACATATAAATGCAAACAGAATATCGGAAGTAGAAGGCAACCGAAAATGATAAACAGCGCAGTGGGCAAAAATGCCATAGCATTGAGCAGTACAACTATGGGCAATATTTTCAGTATATTATGAAAAATATGATTGCCGAAATCACGCCAACCAAGCGGAGCATTTTCTTCCTCATTATTTATTTTTTTAAACAATAAATAACTGATAAACAACCAACTCATTAAGCCTATACCAATATTCAAGGCAAACATATTCAAATCAGTATAATCAAATAAAATGGCTAATTGTTGGAACATTTCAGCCTCAAAAACATTACTGATAATTCCCGCATCCGCTACTAAAAAATCATCGCCCATCAGTAAGTAACCTACTCCACAGTATAAGGTAGCGAGCGCAAATGCTACCCACAAAATAACACGCAAATGTTGGGTCAAAAAGGAGAAACTTTCTTTAAAAATCTCACCAACGGTGAGAATTTTTCGATAATCCATCGGTTCGGTACGTGTGGGAGGGAGCTTTTCATCTTCAAGCGGCTTACTGAAACCAATACGCGACAAGCGGTACGGATACCACACAAAATATCCGATAATAAATAATGCGGAAAAAAGAATAATCGCTGCCCGAAGGATGTCCGGTGTTTCGGTATGCCGCGTCAGGAAACCTTCAAAAAATCCGGCGAGAACGATGAGCGGCACTATGCCCATGAGGATTTTTAAGCCGCGCCTTGCCGAGATTTGAAAGGCTTGCAGCCGCGAGTATGTACCCGGAAACACCAAGCCCTTGCCCAATACCAAACCCGCCGCACCTGCGATGATAATAGCCGAAATTTCGATAGTACCATGAATCCAAACGGTCAAAAAAGACTCCAAAAACACGCCTTTTTCAATAAAATAGTATTGAAAAGCACCAACCATAATACCATTATAAATCAATATACCTATCGTACCTATACCTGCGAGAATACCCGACACAAAAGTAAGGAAACTCACCCGTAGATTATTGAGTGTAATGCCGAGAAACATATCCACTTCATTTTGTTCTTTATAGACTTTCATCGGGTCGTTGGCGGCAATATTGCGGTCGGTCATCTCTACGTAGCTGTCGCCAAGAATGACGCGCGGAAACTCAATATCCATAGCACAAGACAAGACTCCAATAGAAAATGCCAGCACAAAAACGATAAATGCCAGCGCAAATTCGCGGCGCGATTCCCATACGGTTTGCGGCAATTCTTCCTTCCAAAAATGGAGGAAACGACTGCTTTTACCTTTTCGGTTTTTGTAAATATTATGAAACAGACGTTGCGCCAAACCATTGAGGTAGTAGCGCACCGAGCGATTGGGATAAAAGGTGCGTGAGTAAGACAGGTCGTCAGTAATTTCGACAAAAAGCTTGTTCAAGCGGTCCGGGTCTTTGTTTTTTTCCTTTAATAAGGTCTCAAATTCCGTCCACTTTTCCTTGTTTTGTTCTATGAATTTTGTTTCGCGCATGTCTTGGTGTTATTGTATTATCGTGTTACTGTGTTATAGTATTTGCAAGATACAAAATTAACCGCAACACTACAACACTACCGCACTACAACACTTTAAATATCTTCTAATGTCTCCTCTTCTTCCTTCAAATCGGTATAAGACATCATCACTTCTTTTTTGTCCCGACTGATTTCGATTTGCTGATTCAATTTAATCCACATCGCGGTTTGATAATTATTGACAGTATCGGTAGGTACATAAAAATCGGGTTTGCCGTATTTTTTTTCGTATAATTTCACGATAGCATCCTGTACCAACTGTGGGTTTTTGCCTTCGGGTATTTTGGGCTTACATTCCATACGAAACAGGCGATTGTCATGATAAAAAGTATCGAAATAAACAGGCATTTTGACCACACCGATGTCCTTCAAATTCAAATCATAGACAAACACCCGCGTATTGGCAGTCTTAAAAATACCATAAATACGTTTGTCTTTTTCCAGTATGTTTTTGTGTTTAAAAACCTCCTCTCGTGTCATACCAAATTGGTGGTCGAGAATGATGTCGGCATTGCGCTCGCCTTTGGCAAGTTCATCACCTATTTTGAGTTGGATTTGCTCTTCCAAACTCAGTTCGGGAACTTCCTCTTTGGGAGCTTGCTGTTTGCAAGCTATCATTAAAATTGTGACAATGAAGAGTGTTAAAATATTTTTCATAATTATAAAACGATTGATGGAAAAATTCCAAAATCCAAGCACCAAAATCCAATAAAATATCGCGCAAAATATATTGGAATTTGAGTTAATTATTCAATAAAAACTGTGCCATTCCTTTTGTGTATTTGGTTTGCATATCACCATTTTCATCACTGTAAATGAAGTAACCCTCAAGTTCGGAATAGCGATTAATGAGTGCATAAGCCTTATCCATACCCATGACCATACAGGCAGTGGCGTAGGCATCAGCGGTCATACAATCGTTGGCAAAAACGGAAGCACTCAACAAGGTATTGGCTTCCGGGTAGCCCGTTTTCGGATTGATGGTATGTGCGTATTTTTTCCCATTCACTTCATAATAATTTCGATAATTACCCGACGTGGCAAGGGCTTTATTTTGTAGGCTAACTTTAGCTTGAAAATCCTTGACCGAGGCATCGCTTACAGGCGTATTAATTCCGGTCAACCACCAATTTCCTCGCGGGTTTTTGCCTTTTGTACGTACTTCGCCGCCTATTTCCACCAAGTAATTTTCAATGCCTTTTTGCTCCAAAAAATCAGCCACCACATCCACTCCGTAGCCCTTAGCAATAGCACTAAAATCCAGTTGAGTATTCGCGTTTTGTTTGGTGTATGTACTGATGTTTGGTGAAATAATCTTATTAAAACCCACACTCGTCATCATCTCAGTTACTTTGGCTGCATCTATATCGGTCACAGCTTTTTTGGGTGTATAGCCAAAGCCCCAATAATTCACCAAAGGCATCACCGTAGGGTCAAAAGCCCCGTCTGTTTTTTGATAAATTTCTTTAGCTTTTATAAAAACTTTGTCGAAATGTGGTGCACCTTTGTATGTTGTCTTTTTTTCTTTATTAAAAACAGAAATATACGAATCAGGAATATAAGTAGAAAGATCTTGATTAACAGCTACAAGGATACTATCAATCGCTTTTTTGTGACTTCGTTTTCCTGCATCATGATACTTCACCATATAAGTTGTACCCATTGTCTCCCCTGTAAATGCAAGGTCAGAAGTTAGTGAAGTAGTAGCTTCTTTACAGCCATTCACCAACAAACAAAACAGCAAAAAAACGACGATAATTCTCATAATTTTTAGTTCTTAGCCAGCAACTTCAACACGTCAACACCACAACACTCCAACACTTTTTCAATTCAAAATCATCCAAGCCACATTATTCGTTTCGTCACACTCTTTGAGGGTACTCATGGCATCTGCATGGAGTAGGATAATGGCGACAAAACTACTCTTTTTGCGCCTGTCCAATTCGATAATTCCGGTGTAATATTCGCCTGTGTTGAGCACACCATTATTCGGAACATCTTTTTGATAAATGTAGGTCGCGCCCGCAGCAGTATCGCCCCGATTCAGTTGCTTGTCACCAGAAAAATAGGCTCTTACGACGATATTATCTGTACGTTTTCGTTTTTCACCAAATAGGTTGGCAGGTGCATCACCCTGATTGTAAATGGTATATTGAAGTATCAAGCATTTCTTTTGATATTCAATGACTTCGACGGCACCAATCACCAAATCGGGGCAAGGTGGTTCGGCAGGATGACTCCACAATGTATTTTGAATAAATAATGCTGTGAATATAAATATATATTTCAAAATTATATTTTAATAATTATCTTGACAATATTAAATTAAATTTTTATTAAATATAAATAAGGCACTTCGTTCTGAATTTGACCTAAAACTTGTCAGACATTTTGAAAATGTCAGACAAGTTTTAGGTCAAATTCAGCGCAGATTTACTATTTCAAACAAAGACGGATTCTTATTTTTTTAAATTTAACATTGTCAAGTTATTTAATTTCTTTGCCTATAAGTCAATGAATCAGACCTGACTACCTTGTAAAAACTATGAACCATGAACTAAAAACTATGGACTGACTCATTCCTCGTCCACTATTTGTATAGAACGGTTGATACTTTCTTGAAGAGAAATAAAGGTTTCGGTACGTTGTATGCCTTGAATGGGTTGAATTTTATCGTGTAGCACATCGCGGAGGTGATTGGTGTTTTTGCAGATAATTTTCGCAAAAATACTGTACGCACCTGTGGTATAATGTGCGCCGACCACTTCCGGTATTTTTGCCAGTTCGGAAGCTACGTCGTCATACATTGAACTCTTATTGAGATAGATACCCAAAAAAGCGGCAACATCGTAACCTAATTTTTCATAATCTACCGTCAGGCTAGCACCTTTAACCAAGCCCATTTCTTCCATTTTATTCATTCTGACATGGACAGTGCCGCCAGATACATGTATTTCTTTTGCAATATCCGTATAAGGGGTTTTTGCATTTTTCATTAAAATAGACAATATTTTTTTGTCGATTTCGTCAAGGTTTATAATTTTACTCATTAATGGATTTTTGATTTATTTTCAATAATACCACAAATTTATTTATTTTATTTCAAAAAATAATAAATTTATAAGGACATTTTTGATAAAATCAAAATCATTTACCACGAAGTCCACCAATCCCGAAAGCTTTCGGGATAAAATCGAACAGACGAAAAAGAAAACAAAGATGGACAAGTTTATCTAAACCATAAAAGTTTTGACACTTTTGGAATCTGATTTTAAAAATCAAAACAAAATTTAAATACTCCGTTTGGTAAACTTTTCAAGTTTGCTCTCCGATAGCTATCGGAGAAGTAATGTGCTGATATTTAAATGGTCACAAACTTTAGTACCCTACCCACGTTTAGCAAACTTGAAAAGTTTACCAAACGGGTTACTTATATTTTGTATAAAATTAATATCGTATAAAGTGTCAACCAATCAGATAAACTTGTCCAAAGATGTCTAAAAAACCCGGTTCTTTGACAATTTGGGTGGTAAAATTATTTCTTTTTATTTTTGGTGTAAAAAACAGAGATAACTCGCTGATTATAAACCTATAAGGTTTTCAAAACCTTATAGGTTTGGGGCAGAGTTCCATTTCAAAAAGTATTACCACCCAAATTGTCAAAGAACCAAAAACCCTTACTTATTCCTTGTGTTCTTCTGCGTTAATTCGATTTTAGTGAACTTAGTGGTAAAATATCTTTTTATTTTTCAGAATTTTGGTGAAATGCTGTCAATCCGTCCAATGGATTTTTGATAAAGCGTCCGGGATTTAGGTCAAGTTTTGCCATTTCTCCTTCTAAAATATCGCGATAATAAAAGGCGACTGACCCGATGTAATGAATCGGCAGTTCATGGCATTTTTCGTATTTGAGAACGTGCCTGACCAGAAATTCGCGGAAATTTTGGCGCAATAAATCTTGTATAAAAGGATGCTCGCGATTATCAGCGCAAAAACGGGAAAACTGCGCCACATATCGACTTGGGATGCCCTCTTTATACACCTCACCAATGTAGTCGTTTTTGGTGAGTTCATATTGTTTATAAAATTTTTTGTGTAAATCTTCAGGCAATTCTCGGTAAAAATAGGCTTTTGTCAATATCCTGCCGATATGTGCGCCGCTGCCTTCATCACCAATAATAAAACCCAATGAAGGAACATTGTCCACAATTTTTTCGCCGTCATAAGCGCAGGTATTTGAGCCTGTACCTAATATGCACACAATGCCCGGCTCGTTGCGGCTGCCTGCACGCGCTGCCGCGAGCATATCGTGGTCAACTTCGTTATCGGCACTCGGAAAAACACGATTTAGGGCATCCCGTACAGTTTTATTTTCTCTGTCCGACGAACAACCTGCACCATAAAAATATACTTGTTTGACCAATTGTGGTGCAAAGCCTAATTGTGGTAAAAGCACATCACTCAAACTTTTATGTATTTCATTCGTTGGTATATAATGGGGATTATATCCTATCGTCGAAAAATCTCTGTGTGGATTAGGTGCGTCTAAAAGTCGCCAACTTGTTTTTGTAGAACCACTATCAGCTATTAGTAACATATTAATTCTTATTTTTGCAAAGTAAGATAGTCATTTGAGGTATGATATACGATAATTTGGGGATAAACGTTACCCTTTCATACCATATTAGTGTAAAGAAAACAATAAGTTCCCGATTTAGACGTAAAAAAACAATAAATAATGGCATATTTGAAATGTAAAATGTAAAACAATAAATGTATAATATAAAATTCAATGATGTTAAATTGACATAATTCTTTTCTATTTAATTAATTTTCAAAACATTAGAAATATTAAAAATGTAAATGCCGCTCTTGCGTACTATTGATACTTTTACATTTATTATTTTACAAATATTGAGCAACATTTTTGATAATGTCTGATAGCTCTCATAAATTTTAAATAGGAACGATAAAAAATAACTTTATATTTTATAAATTATAATCAACTGACTATCGGTTACTTTTTTAATTTTAATTTGTATCTTAATTCTGGACTTTGGACATTTTGGAAATTCGATAACTGGGATCTTCGGCTTTAAATCGTAAGTAATTGATTATTAGTTATTTTATTTTTATTGATATAAAAAATATTTAATTAATTTAATTTTATAATTATTTGATAAAAATCCCGATAACTATCCCGATAACTATCCCGATAACTATCCCGATAACTATCCCGATAACTATCCCGATAACTATCCCGATAACTATCCCGATAACTATCGGGATAACTAATACCAAATTTCCTAATTTCCCAATATCCAAAATCCAATTAATTCATTCCACAGACTTAAATTTATTTAGAATAATGTCGAATCCTTCACCAAACGCATCTGATAAAAAATTGAATGTATGGCTACCTTTGCTCTTAGCTTTGGTAGCTGCTTTCGGTATTTTTATAGGATTCAAATTACAAGATAGCATTGCACCGAGAGCCTCCGTATTGCCGGCAATTACAGGCAAACAGGAAGTAGGTAAAATTGAAGAAATTTTGCGTTTTATAGAAGCAAGATATGTGGAAGATGTAGAACGCGACCAACTCATTGAGGATGCTATCGGAAGTATTTTGCAAAAACTTGACCCGCATTCGAGCTATATCCCAAGCAGTGAACTGGAAAGTGTCAACTCCTCACTCGAAGGAAGTTTTGATGGTATAGGCATACAATTTATGATAGTGGAGGATACCATTCGGGTCATTTCTCCGGTAGCGGGTGGTCCTTCCGAAAAATTAGGCGTTCGGGCGGGCGATAAAATCGTAGAAATCAATGATACTACTGTTGCAGGTATTGGTATTACAAATCCTAAAATTATGGAGCGATTACGGGGTAAAAAAGGTACGAATGTGGACGTCGGTATTATGCGGGGCGATCATCCCGAAGTAATTAAATTTACGATTACCCGCGATAAAATCCCTGACAACAGCCTTGATGTCAGTTATATGGTGGATGATAAAATAGGCTTTATAAAAATCAGTCGCTTCAGTGGTACGACTTACGAGGAATTTATGCAAGCTATGGAAAAATTGAATGAGGCGGGTATGACTGACCTCATCATTGATGTGCGCCAAAACCCGGGCGGTTACTTGCAGGCAGCCACCAAAATCGTAGGACAATTATTTGATGAAAAACGCCTGTTGGTCTATACAGAAGGTCGCACTCAGCGTCGCAATGAATACGAATCTACAGGGCGTAATTTTTATGATGTCGATGATGTTATGGTCTTGATTGACGAAGGTTCGGCTTCGGCAAGTGAAATTCTGGCAGGAGCAGTGCAGGATTCGGACAGAGGTAAAATCATAGGTCGTCGTTCCTTCGGAAAAGGCTTGGTACAAGAGCAATACAACCTTAGTGATGGCTCTGCACTCCGCCTGACCGTTTCGCGATATTATACCCCTTCGGGACGCTCCATTCAGAAACCCTACAAAGGCAAAGGAAAGGCTTACGATAAGGATATTGCCGGGCGTTTTGAAACCGGTGAAATGGAAAATCCTGATAGTATAAGTGTCTCTGATACAACACGTTATTATACCGAAGATGGTCGTATAGTCTATGGTGGTGGAGGTATCACACCTGATATTTTTGTGCCTTTGGACGGCTATCTGGACAATCCTTATTTCATCAAAACCTCTCAATATATCATGGAATTTTCTTATGATTATTTGAATAAAAACCGCGAACGTATAGGTGAGTATGAGACTGTTGATGATTTTATCAAAAAATACCGTGTGGGTGATAAAATACTTGATAGGTTTTCGGAGTATGTAGCTAAAAAAGGTGTGAAAAAAAATACCGATGACTTCAAAAAAGCCAGATCGGTCATTGCCAATCGCATCAAAGCGCATCTTGCCCGCGATTTGTTTAAGGAAGAAGGTTTTTACCGCGTTTGGAATGAAGAAGATAAAACCTTTGCTCAGGCTATTGAAGAGTTGAAGTGAGTGTATAGTACAGGCGACTTCAGTCGCCATCTGGTAAATATATTTAATTTGTATATTTTTTTATACATAAAAAACATCTTAGAGATGGCGATTGAAATCGCCTGTACGAGTTCGTAGTCAGTCTGTTTAGCCAGTCAGTGCATGTTTTGTTGGCTTTCTTAGCTGTAAATCACTCAAAAAATCGTAAATTCGCGTTCAAATTTCAATAATAACTTAATTTTTATATTTTAATTATAAATTATTTATAAAATTTTAATTAAAATATTTTTAAATAATAAATTTACAAATAAAATTTAATTATATTTTTATGAAAAACACCTTCATATTAATGTCGGTACTTATACTAGGATTATTATTTGTACAATGTGAAAACGTGACCAACAAACAAAAACTTGCTGATGCAGAGGCACAAGCACAGACAGCACAGGCACGTTTGGATTCGATTGCGAATGCCGAAAAAACTGCTATCGCCAATAAAGCTAAAGCCGATGAGGAAATAAAAGCCGGGAAAATGCCAAGTGTTTCCGTCAAAGAAGTAGGCAAGATAAATCCGGTAGATGAAGGGCAACTCAATCCTTCATTTCGGGATTTCAGACGCGATTTGATGAGTGCTGTCGGGCGCAAAGATGTCTCGCATATTATGGGTATATTGAGCGACGAAATCAAGTATAGTTTCGATGAAGCTAATGGGAAAGAGGGCTTTAAAAAAGCATGGGGATTGGACACAAACTCCACAGAATCAGAACTTTGGCAGACCTTGAATAAAATACTCTCGCTAGGCGGTACTTTTGAAAACCGCGATGAAAGTGTATTTACTGCGCCTTATGTGCATACTACTTTTTCGCAAGGTTATGACCCTGCCGAGTATGGTGTTGTCACCGGACAAGGCGTGCGTATGCGCGAAAAAGGCAGTCGAAACAGTCGTGCCGTAGGACGACTCTCTTACGATATTGTACGCCTGATGCCAGACGAGAACCCACGCCGCGAACGCATCGCTAAGGAGCGTCACTACTGGCGAAAAGTACAAACCGAAGCCGGACAAGTCGGTTATGTCTATGGCAAATATGTACACAGCCCAACGGATTATCGCGCATCATTTGAGAAGGACGGCAAAGGTTGGAAAATGTATATGTTCATCACAGGACAAGAAAAAGATACGATGGATTCGGCGGAATCCAAGACAGATTCTTTGTAAATAAAAAATGAAGCGCAGGTCATTTTATCATAAATTTTCCACCTTCCCGAACTTGGTTGTAGAACAATTGATAAAAATACACACCACGCTGTAAGTGACTGACAGCAAGGGTATTACCGTCACCCAAGATTTCTTCGCCGAGTGCTTTACCATTAGCATCAAACAAGTGTATCCGCACAGGCGTAGATGCACCCACTACGCGAAATGTGATGTAATTGGTCGCAGGATTGGGGTGGACATTGGAACAGACATAATTGACATCTAAATCAGGTAGAGTACGAATCTCAGCAGGGCTATATTCATAAATGGATTCCTCGTAAAATACCCAATCATTCAGGTCTGCATTCCAGCGTTCCTGATAATTTTTGAGGAGCATATTTCCCTGCGTTGTCGGCACTATATCTTCCCCTCGATAATCATAATCGTATGTGTAAGTGCTGCGGCTAAAAGGGAAGAATTGTCCGGGAATAAGTGCTTTGGAATATGTATATTGAATGAGGTTGTTATTCTGGTCATATTCTCTTTCGTCCCTAAGACTTTCAGAGAAAATCAGGGTCTCAAAATCCCACCATGTATCAATCGATTCGATTTCATTGCCGGCAGCATCGTAAGTATATTCAATGCTTCGTCTATTTCCCCAATCTTGAAAATCCTCGCGCCACACCTGATCCGACTTCAGTGTAATCTTACCCGAAGCATTGTACTCATTGATTATTCTTGAAGTGGCTGTCCATTCGCCATTTTCCATGTCATAAAATGTACACGAAGTCTCCTCACCAGTAGGCGTGTAAGTATATGTTTTCTTACGAATGACATCCCAGATAGCACTAGCGTTTATTTTAAAATATTGTTCTTCAATTTTTTGATGATCAGTATTATACTGATATTCATATTTCTCGTCAAGTTCCCATATTTGCTCGCCTTCATATATTATTAAAATAAAAATTATAATATTCGATAAAATTCCGCAATTACCTTGACAATATCATGTTTAAAAAATAAAAATGCGTTTATACTTGAAATGGGATATTTTTTCCGAATTTGGGCTAAAACTCGTCAGACATTTTCAAAATTCACCAATGAACTCATATTTTTTCGGTAAAGTTTAAATGTCAGACGAGTTTTAGCCCAAATTCAAGGACAAACACTGACTATTTTAAATAAAAATCGAACATGACATTGTCAAGTTACATTTTAATAATGTATTAAATGAAATTTTGGATTCATTTAAAATTAAAATAATGAGTCTGCATAATAGGACAAGTTTATCTGATTGGTTGACACTTTATACGATATTAATTTTGGCTCATGTAGGAAATCAGGTGGAATGTGAAGCAAGCCCAAATCCTATAAGGTTTTCGAAAACCTTATAGGATTGATTATCAGCATTTTACCCCAATTTAAAATAAAACCCAATCTGTATTCCACCTGATTTCCTACATGAGCCTTAATTTTATGCAAAATATAAGTAACCCGTTTGGTAAACTTTTCAAGTTTGCTAAACGTAGGCAGGATGCTAAAATTTATAATTAGCTAAAAACCAGCACTTTACTTCTCCGATAGCTATCGGAGACCAAACTTTTTGAAGTTTAGCAAACGGAGTACTTAAATTTTATTTTAACTTTTAACTCAAATCCTAAAAGTGTCAACTACTTTTGTCGTTTGGATAAACTTGTCATTAATAGTGAGAAAAAGCGATTTTAATAAAATTCAATTTTGCATTATATAATATTTAAATTATAATTATTTAAAAATAATTTATATTTATTTTTTATTATTATAATTTTTTAATATAAAAATAAAATTTTAACTTTTTTGAATTTCTATACTTTCTAATGTGGACTCAATAATATTATTGCAAACACAGAGCATCAAAAATCCGCTCTATCTGCGTTCCAATTTTCGATGCTGTTCACCTCGCATCATCAGCCAATACACCACAAAAGACACCAGAAAACCCGAAAACCAAGACAACTTATACAAGGCTTCCAAAGCGGGTACAAAATAACCAATCAAGGCAACACCTACGCCCACCGCAAGCGCGACCATAGCCGCCGGATTGAACCCGCCGGAGTAGCTGTATGCGCCTTTGTCTTTGTACAATTCCGCTAACTGGATTTCTTTTTTGCGAATGACATAATAATCCGCCAACATCACACCCAAGACCGGACCAAGCAAGCCACTAATAAAAATCAATACACCGCTAATCTCATTCAGCAAGTACCATGGACATATAATAATACCGATAATACCCGTAATAATACCGCCTGTACGGAAGCTGATAGATTTGGGCGCGAGATTGGAAAAAGCATTGGAAGGTGCAATAACATTAGCCGCGATATTGGTACTAAGCGTAGCAATAATCATAAAAATCTGCGAGACAATCACCACTGTCGGACTGCTGAATTTGGCGAGTAAGGACACCGGATCCCACGGTGCATCATTGGCTAGGAGGATGTCATCAAAATTTATCACCGCCGCACAAGTCACGAAAATACCGACAAAAGAATACAGCATCATCGTACCGGGCAAACCAATAAACTGACCCATTACTTGCGCTTTTTGCGTAGCCGCATAGCGTGTAATATCCGCAATACTCAAAGACATGGTAGCCCAAAAACCCACCATAATCGTCAGCCACAAGAGGTACGACCATAGTTTTGAACCCAATGCTTTTTGTCCGGTATTTTTCGGAGTTGGTGTGATGATACTTGACTCCATATAATCATTGCCCATTTTTTTACGGACTTGAATTTTTGTGACCACCGGAGGCTCGGCTATCGGAATCGGGGCATCATTCATAGTCGCCCATGCGCCTTCTTTATCATCCATAATCAGGCGGTATTGGTCGGCTTTTACTTTAGCGTTTTTGTCTTTGACGGGATGAATTTTGAGCATGGTCGTATTGCCTTCCTGATAGGTCTCTGCGGCAGGCTGACCGAGTTGAGTACTTTGGTCGAGGACGGTCATAAATCCGCCTGCTTGTGTTGCGCCCCAACCAATCAAAAAGATACCCATAAGTATCAATATCGGTGCGGAATATTGTTCCAAGAACTTGATACTTTCCGTACCTTTCCAGATGAAATACATATTAATCAACCAGAATATACCAAAGCCTACAAATTTGCCGACAGACAAACCCGTAGCCGCTTCCGCACCTGTAGCAGCATTAAAAATAGCATAAATCGCCAGTCCGCCAATCCATGTCTGAATCCCGAACCAGCCACAAGCCACAATGCCCCGCACTACAGAGGGAATGTGTATGCCATTGGTACCAAAAGATGACCGCCCGATGACCGGAAAAGGCACACCGTATTTTACTCCGGCATGTCCGTTGAGTACCATTGGAATCGTGATAATTAAATTCGCTAATCCTATGATAATCAAGGCTTCCAGCCACGTCATACCGTCCAATATCATATAAGATGCCAACAGGTAGGTCGGAATACAAACCGCCATACCGACCCACAATGCAGCCAAGTGCCACATACTCCAAGTCCGCTTATCTTTGGGTACAGGCGCGAGGTCTTCGCTGTACAAATCCGAGCCGGAGAGGTCTTCCCGTAATTCTATAATTTCTTCTTTCATAGTTGATGGTTCATGGGTCATGGTTCATAGTTGGTGGTTCATAGTTCATAGTTGATGGTTCATAGTTCATGGTTCATGGTTCATGGTTTGTAGTTTATAGTTTTTTACAGATTCGTCACTCGCTACTCGCTACTCAATACTTGACACTCACTACTTTTCACTCACAATACTCGTCCGCTACGTCAAGCACTTTTGAAATAATGTCAATACTTTCGTCAATTTGTTCGCGGGTAATGCAGAGTGGCGGAGCGACAAACAGGAAATTCCATTTAACGAAAGTAAACATGCCCAATTCGCGGAGTTTTGCGGCGAGCCTTGCTGTGGGTTTTGCAGCATCACCTTTGGCATTCCAAGGGGCGATGGGTTCTTTCGTTTTGCGATTTTTGACAAGTTCAAGGCAGCCCAACAAACCTGTATTTCGAATATCGCCGATAGAGGGATGATCGGCACGTAATTCTTCCAATTTCCCTTCCAAATATACACCCATATTGGCTGCATTTTCGACCATATTTTCTTCTTGTATAATGTTGATATTTTCCAATGCAGCCGCACAGCAGGTGGGGTGTGCCGAGTAGGTTAAGCCAATGGTCAAATGATTATCCTCAAAGTGTCGGGCAATTTTATCAGTAACAACAGTAGCACCAAGCGGAAGGTAGCCGGAGGTCAGTCCTTTTGCCAGACTCATAATGTCGGGCGTGACATCGTGGTGGTCAATACCAAACCATTTTCCGGTACGTCCAAAGCCACTCATCACCTCGTCGCATATCAGGAGGATGCCATATTTATCTGCAATTTCGCGCACACCACGCCAATAAAACGGCGGATATTTGATACAGCCTGACGAGCCGGATTCACCCTCCATGAGGATAGCTGCAACGCTATCAGGGTTTTGATATAAAATGACTTGTTCGAGGTTGCGAAGTGCCATTTCACCGCATTTTTCAATGGAATCCGTACCCCACGGGCAGCGGTAAAAATACGGATTTTCGACTTGCACAAAATTAGGCGCACCTTGTGCATCAACAGCATGTTTGCGCGGGTCACCTCCGGCAGACATCGCACCGTAGGTGGCACCATGATAGGCGCGATATTGAGCAATAATCTTATGCCGCCCAGAGTAAATACGCGCCACTTTGATGGCATTCTCAATCGCCTCTGCACCGCCAAGCGTAAAGAAGGTTTTGGTCAGATTGCCGGGGGTGATTTCGGCGATTTTTTTGCCGAGTTCGCCGCGTACTTCGGTTGCCATACCCGGGTAGGCATAGCTGATGTCGCGCATTTGTCGCGCCACTGCTTCTGTAATGCGCTGATTGCCATGCCCGATATTGACATTCATCAATTGTGAGTTGAAATCAATGTATCGTTTACCATCGCGGTCGTACATATAAATGCCTTCGCCACGCTCCATATTAATAGGATTTAATCCGCCTTGCTTCGACCATGAAAAGAGGGTATAATCACGGTTGTCTTTTACAATATGTGTATTATCTGATATAACCATTTTCTATTTGTAAATTCAAATTTTTAAAAAGATGCGTACTATATCGGACGCTTTGCAATAAAGTGAATATAGCCTTCAAAGTTAATGATTATTTTTAAAATAATCGACATATTTATCGAAGTAGTTGACACTTTTTCACGCAGAGAACGCAGCGTTTGCAGAGACTTGATAATGAACCCTCTGCGAACGCTGCGTTCTCTGCGTGATTGCTCAATTTGAAGCGTCTATTACAACTCAAAAAAGTATCAACTACTTTTGGAATTTGAAAATAGTAATTTCGCTCATTATGTATTAAGCGGTGAAAAATGTAAAATCCCGTCATTCGTCGGGACAAGTTGTAAAACACAAAATGTAAAATGTAAAAGTGTCGATAGGACATGAAGTTATTTATTTTTAAATTGTTATATATTTAAAATTTTAAAAATCAAATTATTGTTAAAAAACATTCACGTTATACACTTTTACATTTTACATTTA
>CALIZI010000119.1 GCA_938028705.1 uncultured Saprospiraceae bacterium
GGAGATTGGCATAAACCAACTCAATCAATAATGGCTAATCTGTCAATGAACTTCCGTTGACATAACTCTATCGCTATGCTGATAGCTGAAAAGTGGCTTTGTAGTGTCAACTACTATGGTACTTGAGATAAACTTGTCAAATTTTTCAATGATATAGAAAGTTACAATAATTCACTGCTATTATGCGTGTCCATGATTTCGGTGTCAATAGGCTTAATTGGATTCATCGCATCAGGTGTATTGGATAATTATATCGGTCAATATCGAAAGATAATCATTGATGAAATGGTAAAAAATATGAGCATTGACATGCAATATATACCCGAAAGCGGGGTAAGCAAACAAGAATTTAAGAACTCGGATATAAAAAACGTTCGTTTAGGAGAGTATAATAGTTATGATTTGATAGAATTTAAATATGGAGCACAGCAATTCAGGTTTTCAAATATATATGTAAACACCCGAGGCTCATCTCAAAAAGATAATTTTACCTGTGTATTTTTGGTCACAGATATAAGTCGAGAATTGAAAGGAAGCACCAAAATTGCCAATAGAGACACAGGAAAAGTGGAGGGTTTTCTGAAAGATATGGTGAGTGTGGACAGACTTGCCATGACGACAAATTATCCCAAACTGGAAAAGTACCTGAAAGTATCCGCTACGCATCCGCAAGAGACAGAAGCATTACTGACACCCACCTTTGTACAGCGATTACTCAGGTTTTGCAGGAAAATAAATTTGCCCTTATACTCAAATTTTCCAATGTTTTTCAGACTTCACCTAAAACAGCAAAAACTGTATATGATTTTTATGTTTGGGTATAAAGAAGGACTATTTCACGTTCCGGCACTAACAGAGCAGGTTGATTACAAAAATGCACTCAGAGTAAGTTATACTCGTTTGAAAATAATAATGGATTTGGTAAAAGACCTTCACTTGACCAACACTGAATGGGCAAGCAAATAATAAAATGATTGTCTGACATTTTTAATTTCTAATGCAGTCATGTATCTGATTTTTCCTCAGATTACGAAAAAAATAACGAATTCTCAATACTCCAACACCTCACCTATCGCCACACCCACTTTCTCAATAGATGGAATCATCTCATATTCCAAATTTGAACTAAGCGGAATGGCAGGCATATCTATCGAGCCAAGTGTACGCACAGGTGCGTCGAGGTCTTCAAAACAATTTTCTTGAATACGTGCTGCGATGCTTTGTGCAAATGAATTACTGACCGGTTCTTCCGTTACCACAAGACAACGATTATGCTTGCGTACTTCACTGTAAATCAAGTCAGTATCCAGCGGATTGAGCGTTCGTAAATCCAGTATCGATACTTTGCCTTCGTAGTCTTTAGCGGCATTCAAAGCCCAGTGTACGCCCATGCCGTAAGTCACGACAAGCATGGTTTCGCCTGATTTGGTCTTGGCTTCGTCGGCTTCCAAAGCCATACGTCCTTTCCCGAAAGGAATCACATAATCTTCGTCCGGTTCTATCGTACTTGCGGCTGCCGTTCCTTTTACTTTCGACCAATACAGTCCTTTATGTTCAAAAATCACCACAGGATTTGGGTCGTAATAAGCGGATTTCATCAAGCCTTTGAGGTCTGCACCATTGGAGGGATATGCGATTTTCAAACCGCGAATATTACACACCACACTCTCCACACTCGACGAATGATACGGACCACCACCGCCATAAGCACCCGTAGGCACACGCAGGACCATACTCACCGGAAATTTGCCATTCGACAGGTAGCAAGAACGACTGACTTCAGTAAACAATTGATTCATACCGGGCCAAATATAATCTGCAAATTGCACTTCCACGATAGGCTTCAAACCCGCTGCCGACATGCCCACCGTACTACCAATAATAAAGGCTTCCATGATAGGCGTATTGAAGACCCGTTCATCCCCAAATCGCTCTGCCAATGTAGCCGCTTCGCGGAATACACCGCCCAATCTACGCCCCACATCCTGCCCATACAACAAACATTCGGGATGCTTTTCCATCAGTTCCCGAATGGCAAACAGGGCAGCATCTACCATCACCACTTTGTCTTTACCTGCGGGTTCGCGGATGCCTTTTTCTTCGGTGATTGGCGTAGGCGCAAACTCATGCGTATAAAGGTCTTCCGGTCGCGGATCTTCGGCGTTCCATGCTTTATCATAATCTGATTTTACGGTCTGCCATGCTTCTTTTTCGAGTTGTTCGAGTTCTTTTTTTGTGAAATCATGTCGCAATAATTGTTTACGAAACAAAGGGAAAGGGTCGCGGGTTCGGTGTTCGTCGAGGTCGTCTCTGTACCACTCCATACGCACACCCGATGTGTGGTGATTGAGCAGCGGCACCCGCGCATGTATGAGAAACGGACGGCGTTCTTCGCGTATCGTTTCAATGACTTCTTGAACAGTATTATAACATTCAAAAAAGTCATTACCGCTAATGGTGCGTGTCTCCAAACCGTTGAAACCTCGTGCATATCCCGTAGCATCGGTAGCACGAAATTCATCAGCATGAGCCGAAATATCCCATTCATTATCTTGCACCACAAAGAGTATCGGCAGCTTTTTCAAGACCGCCATTTGGAATGCTTCCGACACTTCGCCCTCCGTAATACAAGCATCGCCCAAAGAGCAAGCCACAATCGGAAATTTGCTGCCATAATCCTCGTCTATGCCCAACAACTCTTTGTATTTGATGCCCATAGCCACGCCCGTAGCGGGAATCGCTTGCATGCCCGTAGCGGCAGATTGGTGTGGAATCGTGGGCTTATCCGGGGCTTTGAGCGAAGGGTGTGTGTAATAGGAACGTCCACCAGAGAAAGGATCGTCGCGCTTTGCCATTAGTTGCAACATCAACTCGTAAGGCGTACAACCTATACCCAATAAAATCGAATCGTCTCGATAGTATGCCGCTAAAAAATCTTGTGGCAGTAACTGCATTCCAAGTGCTAATTGTATGGCTTCGTGTCCGCGTGAAGTAGCGTGTACGTATTTGCCTACGTCCTTCATGTTTTCCTCGTAATACTCGGTCAGGGCTTTGGCGGTTGCCATAAGACGGAAGGCTTTTTTTAAGGTGGTTTTTGATATAGTTTGTGTTGCAATCATATTGAAATGTAGAATGCAAAATGTAAAATAATAAATGTAAAAGTGACATCTGTACTGACGACTTGTGTCGGCACGATCTTGTTTACTAAACTTTTCGAGTTTAGTAAACGGGCTTTTCGGTATGATTTTTCATTGTAAAATGGAATAAAAAAGTGCTAACTTAATTTTTAGAAATTTAAATATATTTAATATTATTATTTTTAATAAATATATTATATTGATAATATCATATTTTAAAAATAAGAATATTTTTGCATTCAATATAGGATATTTTTTCCGAATTTGGGCTAAAACTCGTCTGACATTTTCAAAATTCACCGATGATGTCATATTTTTTCAGCAATGTTTAAATGTCTGACGAGTTTTAGCCCAAATTCAAGAGCAAAATGCCAACTATATTAAATAAAAATCGAACATGATATTGTCAAGTTATTTGATTTAATTTTTATATTTAAATTTTATTAATTCATAAAATATAAATTAATATTTTTTTTATACTAAAATTAAAATATATAAATTCAGTTTTAAAAATAAAAATTATCATTCACGTTTTTCGACCACTTTTACATTTTACATTCATTATTTTACATTTTACATTAAAATATTTTTAATTATTTCTTTTTAAATGCCGCAATAGCATTCTTGCTATATTCTGATAAGACCAACTGTCCACTCATCTCCGCTCTACGTTCCAATAGGGTATCCCAATGTTCTGTGCCTTCCCAAAAGACCCGTTTGAGTAGGCGCATAGCTTCGGGATTGGAATTGACAAGTTGCCCCGCGAGAGTGTTGATGGCATCGTCCATTTCTTCTATGGAGCCATAGACTTCGGCATACAAGCCCATGTTGTTTGCCCAGACTGCATCGCGCCATTCGGTGGCATCAATGGCAAGCTGCGACATGGCAGATGTACCGATTTTGCGCTCCACTGCCGGACCCACCACAAAAGGACCGATGCCTACGGCGAGTTCGCTCAATTTGACGGAAGCGTACTTGGTCGCATAACAATAATCCACCGCCGAAGCAATGCCCACGCCACCACCTACGGCTTTGCCTTGTACGCGCCCGATGATAAGTTTGGGGCATTTTCGACAAGCATTGATGACATTGGCGAAGCCCATAAAAAAGGTTTTTCCGGTCTCAAAATCTTGTATGGACATCAACTCGTCGAAGCTCGCACCGGCGCAAAAAGTACGGTCGCCCGCACTTTTGAGCATGATGACTTTGACCTCATTATTGGCTCCGGCATCGTCAATGGCTTTTGAAAATTTGGCGAGCAATGCGCCCGGAAGCGAATTGTGGGCAGGATGATAAAAGGTTATTGTCGCAATGCCACCTTGTATATTAGTGGTGATATTGCCTTGTAATTTGATTGAAAATTCCATGCGCTTTTTTTGTTTTTGATATTGGAAATGAAATGCAAAGATAGTAATTTAAAGGGCAAGTTTATAAAAGTCATATCCACCGCCACCTTGCCATGATATATCAGCTGATATACCACCTTGTTCACCTTCAATGACTTTTCTCATTCTTTGCACTACTATATCTTTGATATGATTACCTTTTTCAATACCAATATAATTTCGATTCATTTTTTGTGCTACCGCAGTAGTTGTGCCGGAGCCTAAAAAGCAATCCAACACCAAGTCATTTTCATTGGTAGCAATTTCAAATATTCGCTTAATAAGTTGTTCGGGTTTGGGTGTATCGAATACAGGTGAATCGGGAAATAATTGTAGTAAGTGTTTTTTTGCAATTTTATTCGTACCTGCAAAATCTCCAAGCCATAATGTTTCGGGCGTGAGTCCTGCGTGTGCTGAATGAAGAAATTTTTTAATTCGAGGCACACCGTTTCCTTCATTACCAAACCATATATTATTACTATCAATTTCTTTTTTCATTCTTTCCTCGTTGTATGCCCAACATCTTCCGGGAGGTGGCGTGTGCTTCTTGCCATTTGGTGCAGTGACCTCATAAAATTGACTATGGACAGCATGCCCTGCCTGTACATTGGCTGATACGGATTGCCAAACTCCTCTATGGTCATTATCGGGATTTTTATATCGTTTTAATACTTCTTTGGTAAGTGGTAGTAAGTTTCTTGCTTTTTTGAAGGCTTTTGGATCTTTGGCATAAACAAGTACGTACTCGTGATTGTTTGAAAATACTTTTCTGTTTTCTCTGGTGGTGCGTTGTTGCCATACAATCGTTGTGATGAAGTTTTGGCGACCAAAAACCTCATCTGCATATACTTTGAGATAGTGCATTTCTTTTTCATCTATGGATATCCATAAGCTACCATCTGTACGTAATAAAGGTTTGAGTTTTTTTAATGTTAAAATCATTTCATCCCGCCATTTCTTGTGTTTATTATTATCATTATAGTGAATATAATCTTCACCATTATTATAAGGTGGGTCGATGTAGATACATTTTACTTGATTAGCATATTTTTCATATAATAAATTAATTACTTTTTTATTGTCTCCTTGAATGATAAGATTGCCTGATTTGTTTTTCCCGAAAGAATATTCGGGTACATGAATAAAATTATCTAAATGAGTAGCTACCTTTATGTCTTGGTCCGGCATTATTTTTTCAATTTTTTATGAAAACTATATCAAATCACAATAATAAGAACTATCTTTATAATATTAAACTTTTTTGTTTTAAAATAATATTTTTTAAAATATTTTGATTGAATGAATAGCCAACTGAGCTTCTCCTTTTCAAGCGAAGTAGCTTCGCCAAAGTCATTTAGACCGATTCATTATTTGGGCAGTAAACTACGGATTCTTGATTTTATTTCAAAAACAATAGATGAGATAGATTCATCAAAAGGCAGAGTTTGTGATTTGTTTGCGGGTTCGGGAACGGTATCTTATCACTTGTCGAGAGAACGTGATGTAACTGCGATAGACATTCAAGAATATTCTAATATTCTTTGTTCGGCTTTGCTTTTTCCTGTAAATTTATCAGATAATTTTTATATTGAATTTAAAACTTTTTTTGATTCAACTTATCGGGAACAACTTGAATGGGCTGTTGCTCCTTTGATTGAGTATGAGACCTTTTGTACTGATGCGGCTAATTCGGGAAACTCTATACCTTTGTGTGAACTCCTTGAAAAAGGATCTATTATTGCTTTTGAATTAGGCTATTCTAAGGATTGTTCAAAACTACTTAATAATGCACTACAAGATACGATTTCCAGATTGAAGTCTAAAAAACTGTTTGATGCCAAGTCGCTGACTGTCCGGTATGCAGGTGGAGCGTATTTTTCTTATTATCAAGCAGTGCATTTTGATGTTTTACTTGAATATGCAGCTAGCTTGCCCAATGATATTAAGACTTCTTTTATGGCAGCTACACTAAGCACTGCGAGTGACTTGGTGAATACTGTCGGAAAGCAGTTTGCTCAACCCATTCAGCCAAGAAAATCGGACGGTACTCCTAAATCTAATCTTGGAAAACGTGTGCAAAAAGATAGAAATTTAAGTGTATATGATTACATGATAAAATGGCTGAATAAATATACTGCCATACAAGCTACAAATTATACACATCAGGTATATAAAATGGATTATTTGGATGCTTTAGAACATATAGACGATGAGCTAAAAGTAGTGTATGCTGACCCGCCATATACGCGAGACCATTATAGCAGATATTATCACATATTAGAAACTCTGTGCTTGCGTGATTCTCCGCAGGTCTCTACAACATTCATTGGTGGTGAGACAAAAATCAGTAGAGGACTTTATAGGGAAGGAAGGCACCAATCGCCATTTTGTATAAAAAGTCAGGCTCCGGCTGCATTTGAAGCACTTATCAAAAATATAAGAAATCGGGAAGCGGCTTTAATGGTTTCTTATTCGCCTTATGATGTAACAAAGAAAGCCAGACCGCGATTGTTGACCATTGAGCAACTGGAAAAACTCGCCAAAAAATATTATCGTCATGTTGAGTTTGTATCAGCGGGTAAGTTTTCTCACAGTAAATTTAATAGTGTAGAAAAAAACTTTCAAGCAAGCGAACAAGCAGAAGTCTTAATGGTTTGTTTGGTCTAAATTTTCCAAAATGCTAATGATGGACAATCAGTTTTCAGTGTAGCTACCTTAGTTCTAATTCGGTTCATTCTATCCTGTCTGTTGGTAGCATTTTTTTGTATAAATTTTTCTATTTCAGCATAATTCGCATCATCAGGCATGATAAGCGTATATAAAAACATCCGACTGGAAATTTTGATAAAAACACCTGTTGGTCTGCCAGTAGTGGGATAATCTAAACCTGTTGCAGCTTTCAACTCAAAACGATAATTCTGACTCTTGACGGACACACTTTGCCTGACTTCCAATTCACCTAATTTACCGTCATTATCAACCTGTCGCAATATAATCCGAAGGGTATTATCTCCAATAGTCGCACCGAAAAACTCCTCAAATGAACGTTTATCAAAATTAGCTTGTCCCCAGCGACTTGATGCACGCGGAATTTGAGCAATCAGTACCTCGTTTTGATTAGCAAATTGCCAAGTTGTATTTTCTTCATCTATTTCGTCGGCATCACGATTGAGTTCCGTATCTTCTTCGTCAAGGGTAATCGTTTTTTGTTTTTTTATCGCTATGATATTTGCTTTTGCCTGAGCTAAAACAGCATCATCGGCTATGGATTTAAGATGTTGAGCATTTTTTTGATGCCATATTTTCCATGTTTGCTCTATTGCTCTAAGTTGTTGATTATCAAGTTCAATTTCTGCAAAAGCTTCCCAATTTCTACGAAGTCCACCAACGGTCAAATTTCCTGAACCCACAATAAGCACACCTCCATTATCTTTTTTAAACCAACAAAATTTGGGATGAAATAGCTTGCCATTTAACTGATGCAAAAAAGCCTGTACACTGAATTTTTCAGCATTTTTATCAATATGATTCAAAGCGTTCAAGGCATTAATATTAGTAATTGAATCCATACCTACAATCAACTCAAATTCCCCTCTGTTTATCAGTTCTATAAATGATTCATCTTCAAGAAAAAGTTGTATTCCGCTTCTTGAAACAAAAGCAAACATACCGCCACCGGAGCTTGCTTCCCTACAATTTTTGAGTAGTGTCTCGTGGAGTGATAAAGAATTGGCTAATGTCGAATCTTGAATGTAAAAGTTCATCATGGTTTTTATTTAATGAGCGGCTAAAATTACTTAAAAAATGATGAACTTTTGCGAATTATATTAGTATTTTGAATGTGAAGATGTTATTTTTAATTTTTTACGAAAAATTACTGTTACAAAAATCCAATTTCATTTGAAAAATACACAACAAAAAATCGGCTGGAAAACAGCCTTCGCCATCGTCATTGCCAATATGATAGGAACGGGCGTGTTCACGAGTTTGGGCTATCAACTGGCGGCAGTGGAGAATACGTGGAGTATTATTTTGCTATGGCTTATCGGTGGTGCTTTGGCATTGATTGGCGCATTGACTTTCGCAGAGTTGGGAACGCACTTTAAGGAGTCAGGCGGTG
Organism: uncultured Saprospiraceae bacterium; assembly: GCA_938028705.1. Taxonomy (GTDB): domain Bacteria; phylum Bacteroidota; class Bacteroidia; order Chitinophagales; family Saprospiraceae; genus JAHDEO01. The sequence goes on from CALIZI010000119.1 coordinate 8,643, forward strand.
ATTATATTTACCTGTCGCGTATTTTTCATCCCTTCGTGGGTTATTTGTATGCTTGGATTTCGCTGGTGGTGGGCTTCACAGCTCCGGTAGCTATTGCGGCAATGGCAATGACGCAGTATCTGGGTTTGAGTGGAGTAGGAGAGTGGTTGAGTATCGGCGTGATACTCGTGTTGGCATTGGTACATTCGTTTAGTGTCAATTGTATTTGTAATTGTATTGATTATCTTGGGTTTGTGGTATTTTCTGCAGGTACTCGTTAAGTTCTGATAATCAATTACTTATAATGTTTTGTAAAGCGTAAATAATTTATTATTAACTAGCTAATTGAATTAAAAATATTTACATAAAATAATAATTAAAATAATTTAAAAATTTATTTAATTGATTTTTAATTATTTACATAAACAAAATTAAATAAGTTATTTTAAAATAATTTTATAAATAATTGATTAACAGAACTTGGAGAATTGCTGCTATTTTACCAAAAAATTCTGATGTAGTACACCATTTTGTGTAGTAATTCTGAGTATATAAATTCCGGCTGCATAAGCCGATATATCAATTTGGTCATCAGATAATATCGCACTCATTTCTTTACCCGCATGGTCGTATATTTGAATGTTTTGTATAATGTTATCATTAAAATCAGAGAGGTATAAGACATCCTTAACGGGGTTGGGATAGATACTAATACTTCCTCCGGTATAGCTGACTTCAACAATTTCAGAGTGGGTATATTTTCCGTCAAAGTCGATTTGTTTGAGGCGATAATAAGATTTTCCGAAAAAAGGATGACTGTCTTTGTGCGTATATTCGTGCAGGCTATGCGAATTACCTTGTCCGGCTTGCCATGCTATACTTTCCCAATTGATGCCATTGCTGCTTTTCTGTATTTCAAAACCTTTATTATTGGTTTCGGTAGCGGTTTGCCAATAGATTATCGCATTTTTTTCTTGGATATAGGCTTTGAGCGAGATGAGTTCTATAGGCAAAGCGCAATCCTCTATCACTTCCGTATCGCTGCCACAGCCTGTTGCATTACTATCAATATCAGCCGTATCATTATCTCTGAAATAGCTACAGATACTTTTTATATTACAAATAGCAAGATTTGGATTGTTCTGGATTCTAAGATCACTTATCGTCGTATGGTCAATATCTTTAATGGCTGTAATGTCGGTTAAGTCAAGATTATCTTCTATGACTAATTTGCCATTGATGGAAGCGAGATTTTCCAAACCGTCAAGGCTTTGGAGTGTCGTATTATCAAAGGTCAGGTCTCCTCCAATTGAAGTTAAATTAGTTAAGCCCGTTATGTCATTTATGCCACCTATTCCATAACCAATGATACTCATATTACCTCCAACAGAAGTAATTTGACTTAACTCACTTATTCCGAGAGATGCGATAAACGGATTGTCAATTCCTACACTCAAATTACCTGCTATTGCCGTACAATTCGGATAAAGTAAGGCATAATTAACCAACTCTGTCTTTGAACTTATGATAACATTACCCGGTGGACATACAGCCGTAGCATTACACAATGCGGATATCTCCGCTGCTGTACCACATCCTACACCATTATTGCTAATTTCATAAGAGCCGTTATTGGTCAGATAATTGCATATTGGTAAAATATTACATATACTTAGTTCGTAATTTGATATAATGTTCAAATCGCCGATAGTCGTTAGATTTTCTAAGGCGGCAAGTGTACTTAGCGTATTATTAGCACCAATATTTAACAGACCGGTCACGGTATTCAGGTTTTCCAAACCGACTAAGTTAAATAAGCCGTCGTTACCGCTAATATTTAAATTTCCACCTACAGAACTTAGATTTTCCAGACCTGTCAGGCTAAATATATCATGGTTATTATTAAGAATCTCTAAATTGCCACTAATGGAAGTAAGCTGACTAAGTGGACTAAGATCAGTAATACCGCCATAATAAGAAGCGTCCTCTGATTGTATCATCAAACTGCCCGTTAGTTCTGTACAGTCAGGATAATTAGCAGCAAAATCATTGACTTCTTGTTGAGTGCTTAGGGTAATATCTCCCGAAGGACAGTCAGGACTACATAATTCGTCGAAAGTACCCATAGGAATATCATTGACGTAGCTACCTTCTGCCACACGGAAGTTGCTACCATTCAATATTTCACTGATAAAGGTTGGTGGAAAATCAATTTTTTTGAGCCATTTGAAATCCATAGGAGTGTCAATATCCAGAATCCTGCATGATAGTGTTCCTACATTCACCCAGTCGGTTTCTGTTAATAGTAAGCCGTCGCCGCCTTGAAGGATGATATTATATGAAATATTTTCACCGGTCGATCCGTCAAGATTATGTACAGAATAGAGACTAAAACCTAAAGTGCCACCACCATGATTGATAAAACCACTGATTTCTCCTTCTTCCATAATCCATATACTATCAATGGCAATAGTATCAAAAGAAAAACGATAGTTTTGTTCGGCTAGTCTAAATGTAGAATCTGCTGAAGATGCTTTTACATCAATGTCAATCAATAATTGTTGGGTGCTGCAATCATAGCTGTTTAGGCTCATACGAACATCATATTGTCCGTTTTGGCTGAAAACAATAAGGGGTAGAACCGTCAAGGTTAATGCAAATAATAATCTTTTCATAGTTGTTGTGATCGTTTTTGATAATAAAAAAATAACGGTAGTTGTAAAATGTGGTTATTCCTTGGATATCGTATAATTTTTTTAATATATCGTGTAAATTTGAATATAAAACTCGTCGAAGTGTTTTTATCAGGTTATACACTTATTAAAAAGTCTCTATTTGAATGTCTCATAGAATGAATACAATTGTAGCTACCGGAAAAATTTGCTACAAATATATGGAATATCTCCGAGAAATACTTGTACTTAGAAAAGCCCTTTGCAACTTTGCTGCAAAGGGCTTTATGATGTTATTTTCCTCTGTTTCCTCCAGAGTGTTTTATGGAGCTATTTTTATGAAAGATTGCATTTCTACTTCGTCCGCATTATACACACGAATGTGGTAATGACCTGCCGGAAGTTCCGCTATATCAAGTTGAATCGTATTGAGTCCTTCTTGCAAAACCTCCTCTTTTGCGAATAACATTCTTCCGTCATTGGCTATAAGCTCGAACTGTGCAGGGCGTGTATGCTCCGAATGATATTCTACATTTAAATGTTGAGCTGCCGGAACAGGGTAGAGTTTTAGAGTATTGTGGTATTGTGGTGTCCTAGTGTTGTAGTCTTTGTGTGCTGTGTTAGCTTGCTCGTGTGTTGGGGTATTTTCATTGACGAGCATAGGCACACATTCAGTGTATTCAGTATCGTAAGTCAATCTACCGAAACGGACAGAGTATTCGTAACCGGAATTTTGGTCATTGGTATCATCGAACTCCACTACCCAATCGGCTGTACTGCCTGTAGTATTTCCACTTGGTACATTCAAATTGACGTAATACAAACCTGTACCGCCATCGCAAGTGGTGTAGGCGGTAAGTGGCTGTGTATTACCTGCGGGGTCAGTGATTTGTATGGCGATTTCATTTTCGCACGATGCACCTGCAAGGCGGAAGTATAGCTCCAATGCAATATTTGAAAGCGTGGCATCAGCCGGTGTACCCGGGTCGGTAAAGGTATAGGTGTCATTATTCTCAAAACCGACACCATCTATGAATAAATCTGAATCTGCAATATCAGATACTTCGTCATTTATAGTGACAGGAACACCGCTACCACCGCCTTGTGTGTATGTAGTTGTGTAAGTCAATCTACCGAAGCGGACGGAATATTCATAACCGGAATTTTGGTCATTGGTATCATCGAACTGAACTGTCCAGTCGGCTATGCTGCCCGTAGTGCTTCCGCTTGGTACATTCAGATTGGCATAATACAAACCTGTACCGCCGTCGCAAGTTGTGTAGGCAGTAAGCGGCTGCGTATTACCTGCGGGGTCGGTGATTTGTAGGGCGATTTCGTTTTCACACGAACTGCCGTTTAATCTAAAATATAATTCTAATGAAATATCTGAAAGTGTAGCATCAGCGGGTGTACCCGGGTCGGTGAAGGTGTATGTTCCATTATTTTCAAAACCAACTCCGTCAATGAATAAATCCATATCCGAGATTTCAGAGACTTCATTGGTAATAACACCACCACCACCACTTGTAGTAGTCGTATAATTCAAACGGGCAAAGCGGACAGAGTATTCATAATCAGCGTTTTGGTCGTTGGTATCGTCAAATTCGACAATCCAATCGGCTATACTGCCCGTAGTATTTCCACTTGGTACATCCAAATTTACATAATACAAACCTGTACCACCATCACAGGTCGTGTAAGCGGTGAGCGGCTGAGTGTTGCCAGCAGGGTCGGTGATTTGTATGGCGATTTCATTTTCACAGGTATTACCATTTAATCTAAAATATAATTCGAGAGAAATGTCGGATAATACTGCGTCCGCTGGTGTAGCGGGGTCGGTGAAGGTGACGACGGGGTTGTTATCGAAGCCTATACCGTCAATGAAGAGGTCTTGGTCGAATATGCGGGTGATGTCTTCGGAGACGGGTGCTACACCACAAGGTGTAGTGTTTGTGCAAGCGGTTTCGACTTGTTCTTGGGTTTCGCAGCCAAGTGCGTTACCGTCTATCGTGGCAGTGCCTCCCGCAGCGAGGTAGTTGCAGATGCTGGTTATACTACAGGTGGAGAGATTGTAGTTGTCTCTTATGATTAAATCCATTAGGGTGGTGTGGTCTAAGTTCTCTATGGCTGATAGATTATTGAGGTATTCATTGAATCTAATAATCAAATCACCACCAATAGTGCTAAGATTCTCTAAACCGGAAAGGTCAGCTAATTTGGTGATGTTAATGTAAAAATATTCTCCGATAGAATTGAGGCTTTGCAAACCCGCGATACTTGTCAGATTTGGAGCAATATTTATTTCCAAAAAACCATCAATAGAGGTAATGTTCTCTAAGCCATTAAGGTTGTTTAAATTGCTATTATTCGAAATATTGAAATCCCCATTAATAGTAGTGAGTTTCTCTAAACCTTCAAGGGACGTAATACCAAGATTTGACAAACTAATGTCACCACCAACAAATGATAGGTTTTCTAACCCTTTAATATTATTTAAAGCGTTATTGAAATCAATAAAAAGATTTCCACCTATGGAAGTCAGACTTTCTAAACCATTCAAGCTAGTAAGTTCAGTAAATCCTATACTAAGGTCTCCACCTATGGATGTTAAGCTACTCAAACCAGTGAGGTTTGTTATATCCAAGTAATTTATCTCTAGATAGCCTGTAATACTTTCAATTTGATTAAGTCCGTTTAAGTTTGTGATGTCACCATCTATTAAAAGATTCCCATCAATCACTGTACATCCGGGATACTTGGTAGCAAAGTTGTCTATTTCTTGCTGGTCAAGGATGATATTACCTTGCGGACATACGACAGGCATACAAGCGGCTTCGATTTCGGCTTGGGTGTTGCAACCGATGAGGTTGTTCGTTATGTTTGCCGTACCGCCATTTTCCAGGTAAGTGCATATACTTGTTTGGTTGCAGGTAGTAAGGTTAATATTGTTTGCCACAATGAGATTTGAAATACTGTTGGGGTCTATATTTTCTACTCCTGTCAAACTCTCCAGTAGATCATTCGAAATTATTGAAAGCGTGCCGGACATACTACTTAGATTAGATAATGACGAGATACTAGTTAGATTTCTATTACTGTGTAATTCAATATTTGTTCCGACTGAGGTAAGGTTTTCTAAGCCTATAAGGTCTTTAAGGCTATTGTTGCTTATGATGGAGAGTTGTTCGTCAATTGTCGCAAAATTTTCTAAACCAGATAGATTTTGCAATAAAAGATTACCGATTACGAATAAATTTCCACCTACAGAAGTGATACCTTCCAGTCCTACAAGGTTGGTCAATGCGTCATTGTTTTCGATTTTTAAATGACTTGCGGTGGAAGTAATATTTTCCAAGCCTTCAAGACTTGTCAGGTTTTTATTATTGCTAATTATAAGGTCGTAACCCGTAGTAGTAAGATTTTCTAAACCGTTAAGACTAGTGAGCCAATTATTGCTGTCAATAACTAAACCGCCTTCTATTGAAGTGAGTTGGCTCAATCCATTCAAATTGGTAATAGAACCCGGTGTATCACCACGTATGATGAGTCTGCCGGGAATAGAGTTACAGTTAGCGATATTGGCAAAATCATCTATTTGCTGTTGAAGCGTGAGTGTAATATCTCCTGTGGGACAAAGCAGATTTGTATTGGAGCAGCTGTATAGAATTTCAGTCAGTGTGTTGCATCCGGTAGTATTACCAATGATATTGTGTGTGCCTCCATTTTCCAGATACGTGCATATATTCGGCACACTGCATATTGATAAATTAGGGTTAGTACCAACTACCAGATACTGGATACCATCAGAGTTTATATTCTCCAAGCCTATCAAATTGGTCAATGTGGTATTTGAAATCAGCGAAAGTGTACCGTTCATACTGCTGATGCCGGATAATGGAGAGAATGTACTTAGTTTTGTGTTGTTGTGTAATATAATATTCGTTCCGACAGAAGCTAGATTTTCCAAACCCGTAAATTCCGTAAGCAGGTGGTGATTCCCAATGAAAAGTTCTCCGCCAACCGTAGTGAGACTCTCCAAACCGGAGAAATTTTCACAAATGTTTTGGGAGAGTCTCAAATCTCCACCTACCTCGCTGATATTAGAGCCTGAAAAAGACGCAACAGTATTGTAAGCCATACTCAAATTACCTGTGGTAGTTGTAATATTTAAGCCACTAAAATTGTCAATATTATTTCTAATTATCAATACATGCGTACCAATTGAATTAATATTGTGTAAACCATTTAAATTGGATAGTGTATTGTTTTCGAGCCTTAACTCGCCTGTGATTGTAGTAAGTTGACTCAAACCGCTAAGGTCTGTTGCGTTTTCTAGAGTTAAATTGCCGGGTATCTCGGTACAGCCGGGATATGTTGCCGCAAAATCGTCTATCTGTTGCTGACTATCAAGTACAATATCTCCCTGGGGACAATCAGAGGGAAAACAAACCTGAAGGATGCTACTATTATCATTACAACCCGTAGCATTATTATCAATAGTATAAGTACCTCCCATAGCGAGGTAGTCGCAAATGCTTGTCACACCACAGTAAGAAAGTATATTATTATATGTTATTATGAGTTCTGTGATGGTATTAGGGTTTATATTATCTAATCCGGTTAGGTTATCCAGAGCGTCATTATAATTAATGCTCAATTTCCCCCCAATTGCGGTCAGATTACTTAATGCAGTAATATCAGTCAGCATGACATTGCTCCGAATATTTAATTCACCCCCAATAGAATTTAGATTTTCTAAGCCTGTAAGGTTGACTAAAGGATGTGAGGAGATTTTCAAAGCTCCACCCAATGTACTGATTCCCTGCAAAGCGGATATATCGATTAAATTATGATTAGACTCTAGATCCAATGTACCCCCTATAAAACCAAGATTTTCTAATCCATTGAGACTACTCAAATATGTACTCCAAATAATCAGGTTTCCACCAACAGAGGTAAGTGCCTGTAAACTAGAAATATCCGTTAAACTGAAACCTCCAAAAAGTTCTAAATTTCCTCCAATAGAAGCCAGATTATATAATCCTTCAAGACTACTCAATGCACCACTCTCAACATATAATCTTCCACCTATCGAAGTCAGATTGTTTAAACCAGTAGGACTCGCTAATTGATTATTAGAATAAAAAGACAAATTTCCTCCTATAGAGTTTAAACTTTCTAAACCTGCAAGGCTGGTTAAACTATGATTAGTATCAAAAGATAAACTACCGCCGATAGTGCTTAAATTTTCTAAACCGGATAAGTCTGTAATTCCATTAACGAAGTGGAAAGTAAGATTTCCCTCAATATTCACGAGTTGATTGAGCCCATTGAGATTATTAATATCGTCATTAGCTCCTATAGCATCAATATATATATTTCCTGCTATGGTAGTACATCCGGGGTAGTTTGTCGGGAAGTCGTCTATTTCTTGTTGATTCTTAAAGGTGATGCCTCCGGGAGGGCAGATAGCTGAGGTACAGTCTTCATTTAGTTTTACAACATAGATTTCCGTAGTTCCATTTTCCGTAAGATTGAATACGCCTTCATTTGGGTCAAAATCTGTGGTGATTGAATAATCTCCCGTTACTAAAACATTGCACGAGGAGTCAATGTGAATATCTCTGCCTTTGCCACCCATTGCTCCTGCCCATACGAAGTTACCGTTTCTATCCAGTTTTTGTATAAAAGTATTTTGCCCGTATGTAGGCGTTACTAAAAAAGTGCTTGTGCCGGGGTCACAATCTACCGTTTCGGAGAAAGTACCTATGGTATAAACGCTATTTTGTTTGTCCACCGAAATACCGTATGCTTGATTTACTGTGTTGCTATTGATGGATTTTGCCCAAATAAACTGCCCTTCTTCATCTAGTTTGACTGTGAAGGCATTGACATAAGCACCGGAAGTAAGCGTTGTAAAACCCGGTCCTGGGTCAAAATCTTGTGTGCCTGAAAAAGGTCCGGTGAGATACACATTATTTGAGTCATCTAAGGCAACATCAGGTCCGGCATAAGCCACCCGTTGGTCACCGAAAGATGCAGCCCAAATAAAATTTCCGCCTGTATCCAGTTTTTGTACAAAAGCTCCTTCATCTCTTCCGGTATAAAAAGTACCCGTACCCGGATTGAAGTCAACATCAAAGGTATGATAACCTGCAATATATACATTTCCTGCCGAGTCAGTAGTAATACCCGTACCAATATCGTATGAACTCTCTCCTAAAGATAGTGCCCATTGGTAGTTGCCGTCTGTATCTAATTTTAAGATAAAGGCATCGTCCAGTGCCTGATAAAGATCTGTAGCTGTCAAATAAGCTGTTCCCGGTCCCGGGTCGAAATCTACTGTTGTTCTGAAACTACCCGTCACATAGACGTTTCCCGAAATATCTACGGCAATTCCTCTTCCCCAATCAATATGAGAATTACCGATCGACTTTGACCAAATATAATTACCGTTAGTATCTAATTTGAGAATAAAGATATCCGATCCGCTACCACCATTCATATTAGCAATGCCCGGTCCGGGGTCGAAATCAGCTATCAGTGCAAAATATCCGGTAACATAAACATTACCTTGTTCATCTGTAACAATATCCAAACCGGCACCATCAAACTCCGTATATCCCTGTGTGGCACTACTTCCTATGGAAACTGCCCATAGAAGATTACCGTCTGCATCTAACTTCTGAATAAAAATATGTCTGAAACCTTCCGAGTCCAGTATCATTGAATCTGGTCCCGGATCGAAATCTGCTACGCCAATGAATTCACCTGTTGTGTAGATATTTCCATCTGTATCTGTAGTAACTGCATGACTCACATCGGTGGATGTGTAGTTTGATACTTCAGAGCCACCGACAGAACGCGCCCATTCAAACTGTGGCTGTTGAGCTATCAACTGTATATGTAGGAAACTCATTAAAATAAATAGCGTGATTTTCAAAGAGTTGTTTTTAGAGAAAAATGAAATCCAATTGATTTTTTTCATGTTGTTAAAAGTTGTTTTTGTTATTAAGAAATAAATTATGGCTGCAAGATGCAGTCATTCATCGAATAGTCATAGGAACGGTTTGGGGTGTTTTTACAAATCATAATTTTATAATTTAGCAAAAAGTTGATAATCATTTATTTGTAGAAGATTGACTCGGTGATATTTTTTTTAAATGAAGTGATATTTTGTATTTTTAGTTCATTTAATGATAATTCTTAGCGTTTGCTAAACGGAAAAATGGTAAAATTGATGATGCAAAAATACAGGAAGTAGTTAGCACAAAAAAGGGAAAAAAATCGCCTTTTCTAATGCGATTTTATCTAATTCAAATAAAATACATAGATTGATATTGATACAAAAAAGCCCTTCAAAATGACGGTATTATCATTTTGAAGGGCATAGCAAAGTGGTCTATATAACTCCCAAATCACCAAACATTCCCCACATCCACCTCCGCATCCAATGGCGTACCCGTACACAGATGCTCACAAAAATGCGCTGCCCAGTAGGGGGCGATAGATGCGCCTTTAGTTCCCAAACCATTAAAAATACCCAATTGCGAAAATGTTTTGTGCCAACCCATAACCGGACGACGATGCTTGAAAACCGGACGTACCGCAGCATGATGTTCCAGTACCTCGTAGGGTACTTCCAGCACTTTATCAAGACGTTGGAGGAGGTCGGTACGGGCGGCTTCGGTGGGTGTATCGTTGAGGTCATCCCAAGCGTAAGTGGAGCCTACCCAATAGCGGTCATCAACTGTGGGAACAATGAAAATACCCGATTTTATCATTTGATTCAAAGCCACATCAGGGATACGAATAATGAGCGATTCGCCTTTGGCAGCCTCGTGTGGCAGGTCATTAAAATATGGATTGAAGCGGCTACGCCAGCCTTCGCAGAAGATAATTTTTGGACTTTTTAAATCATTATAAATAATATGATGATCTTCGATAATTATTTTTTCATAATTAAAATTATCTGTAAATAAAATGTTTTTTTGAATAAAAAAATTACGAAAAATATCAATCAGTAAAGGTAAATCTACTCGTGCGGTATCGTGTATTTCTCCCCATGCATAATGTGGTCGTATAATGCCCTGCAAATGTTCGGTCTCGCACTCATCGGAGATATAATCACACATATCCTCTCGCACACTTTTCACCGACCAATCCGTAAATTGTTTGTTATTATCAAATGACCGTAGAATGTTTTTTTGATGATAAATATTCAAGTCAAACTCCTGTTCAATTTGCCGATAAGTCGCCTCTGCAAAAGGCAATAAATCGTCAATCCGCCAACTTTTTACAATGCGTCGTCCGGTAACGGGATTGATAATTCCCGCCGCTACTTTCGATGCTGCCCCTTTGTGCTGTTCATCAATAATAACCACATCTTTCCCGGCTTTTAATAGAAAATATGCCAACAAGGTTCCCGCAATTCCCTGACCTACAATGATGTAATTATATTGTTTCATTGTTATATTGTTTTATTGTTGCATTGCTGTATTGTATTGTTTTATTGTTGCATTGTTATACTGTTGTATTGTTATTAGGTTTTGCTTTGCAAAACTCTTTTAGCAATAAAGCAATACAACAATTAGTCACAATCCTTGACGCATTTACCAGTGGTATCAATATAGAAATGTTTGTCGTCGATAGCTACTTTTGCAGTGATTTTACCTTCGGAATCTTTTGTGAAAGGATATGCCAATTTGTATTGGGTGGGGATAATCAGGTTGCCATCTGTATCGATATAACCAAATTTTTCGTCTTGCATGACACGTGCAAGCGTATTGGTTTTAAAATTCATGGCACCGTCAAATACAGGTAAAACGACGATTTCACCGGTTTTATTTTTATATCCGAATTTGCCTGTTGTGTCGTCTCGAAAGCGAATCAGATGACCGCCTTTTGCATGGTCAACACGCGGAGATGTAGGGGAAATTTCGTCCTTAACTTTCGACTTTTCTGCCGGTGGTGAATCAACACATTGACAAAAACCAAGACATACCAAAACCATCACAACAGACTTTAGCCGTCTCCCTGTCTTACTTTTCATTTTAGGTAGTTTGTTAGCAATCTTGGACTTTGGACAAAGGAAATTGCGGAATTGGGAAATTCGGTAATCCCGATAACTATCGGGACTTTTTTAGATTTTTATAAAAAATAATTATTTACATGTTTTATTATTAATGATAAAACTTATTATCAATAAATTACAACTTTAATCCGAATTTCCCAATTCCCTAATTTCCATTTTGTCCAAAATCTAATTGCAATCAATAAATTATAAAATAATTTAACATTTAATTCATACAAACCACAAAGGTAGTTCTTTTCTTTTTTTTATAAAAATTGATAAAATAAAAATATTTGACGTGTTAAGGTGACAAACTGCGGACTATACTTAGGCATAATCGTAATTGTCCTCCATCATCTGCCGGGTATTTTTGAAAAGGAATCCGGCGAGTACCCCAAATACGAATCCGCCGATATGCGCCCACCATGCTACGCCGCCGCCGGAACCTGCGGTTTCAGGACCAAGTGAAGCGAAGCCGCTAAAGAGTTGTTGGGCAATCCAAAAACCAAGAAACCATATTGCGGCGACCTTGAAAGACTGGAAAAAATAGATGACCAATATCTTGATTTTGGACTTAGGAAACATGACGATATACGCACCCAAAACCGCCGAAATGGCACCACTTGCGCCCACTGCCGGAATGGTGCTATCCAAATTGAAAAAGATGTGTGCTGCCGATGCCGCGAGTCCGCCCATGAGATAAAAAAGTACGAATCGGGCATTGCCAATCGTCGCTTCGATATTGTCTGCAAAAACCCACAGGAACATCATATTACCTATCAAGTGCATCCAACCGCCATGCAAAAACATACTGGTGAGCAAGGTAAAATAGTCCTGCCCGTTGACGATTTCGTCGGGTATTGCCCCGTAGTGTTTGACAAATTCGCTGCAATCGGGCTGAAGTGTAGCTTGATATAGAAACACCAATACATTGATACCTATAAAAAGGTAGCTGAAAATCGGTTTTGCACCGCCTTGCACCTGGTCGTCACCTATTGGAAAAATCATTTTACTTAGTTGAGCGTAAAGAGTATAGAGAAAAGAGAGGAAAGACTCTTAGATAGAATCTCTCCTCTCTTTACTCTCATCTCTCCCTGTATTTACAAATTTTCTTTAATCGCTTCTACGTTAATGTCATTATGCGAAGTATCATACACCACGATACCGTCTTTGAGTAATATGACTTGTGGCGATTGGTGTACGACTCCTAATGTCTCTGCGATTTTGTTGGAAACGGAACGGTAGGCGATAAGGTCGAGAAAATAGGGTTCTACCTTGCCCGCTTCTATATCCCAGTTGCGCTCAAAGCGATTGTGCGCCATTGAACTGATAGAACAACGGGTGCTATGCTTAAATATCACACAAGGTACGCTGTGTGAACGCTCAACCAAAGCCTCTAATTCTGCTTCGGTGGTGAGTGTGTTCCATTGGATACCCGTAGAAGCAGTTGTATTGCTTGCTTTATTTTTGCCTGTGAGTTTGTCGAAAAATCCCATGTTTTTTATGTCTGAATTTTAATTATATCAATTTCAGTTTTTTCGGTGCAATGTTGCGAATATACGCTTTTTTGATAACGTTGATAATGAATGAATTGTTTATTTTTTTGACCGAAAAAAACACTTCACATTAGCTGTATGAATATAAATCTATAATGATGCCAAGATTCAAGCCTAAAAGTATGAATTATATCAGGCAGATTTATTTTTTTTTGTTTAAAACAATAGAATAATTATTTTTTCGTTTTTAAAACGAAAATTTCGTTATAAATTTGTATCTTTGCAAAACAACATTCAAGAATTATGAGAAAATTTAATGATACTGAAGAAGAAATACTGAGTATCCTTTGGGACATTGGCAAGGGATTTCCGAAAGAGATATTAGCGAAATTCAAGCAGCCAATGCCTTATAATACCTTTCTTTCTACTATCCGAAAATTGGAAAAAGAAGCTTATTTGGCATACCATAAATTTGGGCGTTCACACCAATATTATCCTTTGATTACGAAAAAGGCGTACAGTCGTTTTTTGTTCAAAAATCTTATGAGCAATTTTTTTGGTGGCTCTAAAGAACAGTTGCTTTCTTTCTTTATGGAAGAAGAAAATATTGACCCCGAAGAAATTGAAACCTTATTGAAGAATTTTAAAAAAGATAAATCATGAATCATTTATGGCTTTATTTATTTGAGGTGTCGTGTTGTCTTTGTTTGTTTTATTTGCTGTATTATATAGTCTTGCGACAAGTTCCGGCATTCAATGCGAATCGAATATATTTGCTCCTTTCATATCCTGTGAGCTTTTTGATTCCATTACTTTCCTTGAATATCTATCCGGTTTTTTATGAAACCATTATACCTTCGAATACAGCCGAAACACTCGGACAAAATATACCTGAAAATATAGCGCACACTTCAGCACTCAATTATTTTGATATAATATTTATAATTTATATATTCATTGTGTTTTTATTTTTTATTAAAATGATTATCAATATTTTATCAATATTTAAAATTATTTATTCAAATAAAAAACAATATTTGAATGACCATATTTTGGTGCTGCATAATACTCCGAAAATATATAGTTTTTTCCATTACTTATTGCATCCTCAATCAGCTGATTTATCGCCGGAAATCATTGAACACGAACTTACGCACATTCGACAAAAACACAGTATAGATATTATTGTTTCAGAAATTGTGAAGGCTGTTTTATGGATAAATCCGGTGGTTTATTTGTTGCAAAGAGCCATAAAACTCAACCATGAATACATCTGTGACCGCAAAGCCTCCGAAATCAACGGTGCTTACGATTATGCAAAATTACTCGCCCGATATAGCATACAAGAACACCATTTAATGATTACAAATAATTTTTCATATAAACTAAAAAACAGAATAATTATGTTACAACATTCAGTTAATTCCAGAAGCCAAATATGGCGGTATCTTTTGATTTTTCTTATGCTCATTGGCGCACTCAATTTATTTGCTTTTGAGGAATATTATGTGCCGATTACACAAAATGAGGTGTCATCATCTGATACAATTCCTACACCTGATATCAAAACCGTAACGGTGACAGATACTATACTAGTGTTCGACCCCGCTACCAAAAAAGAAACCATGAGTTTTATGACCTATGAAGAACAGGTGGTAGAAGTAATTGATACGATTTTCACTTTCGACCCGGACACGTTTGAAGAAAGAAGAAGTATTGTCAAACGTGACATTCCTCTTGACGAATATCAGAAAATTACTGTAAAAGAAGAAGTAAATAAAATATCCGAACCTATGGTAGGAGATACCATATTTACTTTTGACCCTGCAACAGGCGAAGAAACCATGGAAGTTATTGGAAATAAAGCACAGTGTTACACATTTTTTTGGGGCGAGTATGCTTTTAGTGGCACAAAGAATGTCATTTCAAAAAGTCAATTCAAATCCTTGCTCGACAAGGAATTTAGTGTTGTGGAGGGTTTGCATTGTGATTCTGAAGAAGTGCATACTTTTGTCGGAGAATTTGCCATTGTACCCAATAATAATAAGGCTGTTCTCCAACTATTTTATGGAAAAAGTAAATACGCCAAATTGCAGCAATTTACCTCCATCCCCCCTTTTGAGGAGGAGACTTTGGATGGAACACTTATTTTTATCAGTAAGATGAAAGTGAATGGAAAGCCGATAGATGATATTCGGATAGAGGTAAAATAGAGATTAAAAAAATGTAAAATGTAAAAGGAGGATAAGCAGGTATTCGCTAAGTTCTGATAATCAATTACTTGTAATATTTTGTAAAGCATAAATAATTCATTATTAATTAGTTAGTTAATTGAATTAAAAATATTTACATAAAATAATAATTAAAATAATTTAAAAATTTATTTAATTGATTTTTAATTAATTACATAAAAAAAATTAAATAAGTTATTTTAAAATAATTTTATAAATAATTGATTAACAGAACTTGGAGAATTGCTGTGTCAAGCTAAATTATCAATTCCGAATCACTAGCCTACTTACCAATAAATCACCAACCTGCCTACCTTGTTCTACGCCATATTCGATGGCTGGCATATAGTGAATGCCACCATATAGTCGGCTAATGGCAGCTTCTTCTGAGGCTTTGATAAAAGAAGGAAAACTGCGTTCCGGCAATCCGTATTCTACTTCCACATAATCATTGAAGGCAAAATTTTCACCATGCAAGTGTGTCAGCATAACGGCTGCTGCGGTAGAGATGACGCTATGTCCGCTCGTATATTCGGGGAAGGGCGGAGTCTGGAGCAGTGGTGTCCATTTTTCGTCAATATGCTGATTAATAAGGGTTTCGGGGCGAATGAGATTGCTGCGATATTTCTCATCCCAACAACTAATGAAAGCATCGGCAAGTGTAATGGCGGTGCAGGTGTATGTTGCGGCAGTTTGCATGAGGTCGGCATCGGTGCTTTGTACGGCGATGCCGGCAATACCCATCCAATGTCCGCCCGGTGTGATTTTTTTGGTGGCAAACATGACGTGTCCGGTCTGGTGCTGTACGTAAGGATTACAATCCCAAAAGCCAGCGATTTCGGTCTGTTCCTCGTCAAGGTTATTGACTGCTTCATAGACTTCCATCAGTTCTTTGTGAAAGGCACTTTTCGGATTTAAATCAAATGGTGTGGGCGGTGGCGGTACGAATTGTTGTGCCGAATCCAAGACAAAAGGACGTATCTCGCGCCAGTGCGGTTCTATGCTCTCCATGTAGGCAGGTGGTGTGGGTTGCCAACGTGCCACCTCGTCGGTCAGTGCAAATTTTGGATAGGTGCGAGTTTGTTTGTAACCGTCTTTATCTGCCCATTGGAGAATGTGCTGCGCTACCTGTTCGCCGTATTGTATAGAGTTGCGGAAGGTGCTTTTCGGAACACCTGCTTTTCGGTAGGCTTCGTGTATTTCTTCGGTAAAATCAATGATGTCCTGCTCCGAAAATATCAAGGCTTTGCTGACCATAAGAAAAGCATGAACACCGGCAAGCGGAAAGCAATATTCCTGATTTTCAGCGGGTTGTGGGGTGGGGGAGAGGTCTTTGAGTTGTCCGGCGAGGGAGCGATAAGCAGGATGTTTGGGCAGGAGGGCTTCGTAGGCAGCAATGCTCGGATAGGCATATATACGGCTGGCTACGGGCGGAGAAAAAATATCGTGTACGATGACATCCGTGAGTTTTTTGAGGGCATGATGTAGGTGTTGAGGATTTTGAACAGCCGCTTTGTCATAATCCGTATTGGTCTTGCAAGTGCTGAAAAGAAGGATGGCAGTGAGGATACTCAGTGTTATTTTTATTTGCATAGTGTTGTCTAAATTTGAGGTAAAAATATGAAATTCGTCGGCTTTATACAATTTGAACGGCAGGCGTGATGTATAGAACTTGTTAATAATGTCATTTGGACGATAAATTACTGAATTTTATAAAAAAAACTAACTTTTATGTAATTGATAATCAGTTGATTATATTTTTTGTTACAAATTGTATAGTAATTGTTACAAATATGTAAGATCCAATGTGGAAATTACCTTTACTTTGCATTATCCGAAATAAACAATGTTTCATAAAGTTTCATAGCAAGGAAGAACGACTGCCCGAAATAGGAAATTAAACAGGGAAATGTTCCTGTTTTCGATTTTGGGTGGTTGTCTTTTTTTGAATGGAATGATGAATTTACTGGGGAGAAGACAGATTTATAATTTTCAAAAAAATATTCTGCTTATTTCCAACTATCAAAGAGGAATCAAACACATCTATTTTCTGACTTTTATATTAAAGTGACGAGTTTTAGCCCAAATTCAAGTCCAATGCCGTCCATTATTGAATAAAAATTAAAAATGAGCATAGGTACAAAAACGAATCGCGTCCGATACTAATTCCCCAATGCCCAAAGTCCAGTAAGCATTATTTTTTTATTTTAATAAAATAAAAATATATAATTTTCTTTATTTTAAAATGTATTTTTTGAAATATTATTAAAAATAAAAATTTATAAAATAGGATAAAACACCTTTACTAAACTTTGAAATTTTAGTAAAGCTAAGGTTCGCATCATCTTTAAATCTATTTAAAGTATGTATTTTGAATTAAAGCAATATTTGTAGAAAGGTAAATCAATGATTAAATTAAATTCATTAATTGGCATTATGATTTTGTCACATATTTTGCATTGTATTAATTATTTTTCTAATGTTTTTATTTTTTTACATAACATTAGCCGTCACAATGCCGATAAAAATATTTTTTTTATTTTCTTAACATTTTACTCACATTTTTCA
This sequence comes from uncultured Saprospiraceae bacterium, assembly GCA_938028705.1. Classification (GTDB taxonomy): domain Bacteria; phylum Bacteroidota; class Bacteroidia; order Chitinophagales; family Saprospiraceae; genus JAHDEO01. The sequence continues at coordinate 26,662 of CALIZI010000119.1, forward strand.
ATTATTTTTGTTTTTATACAATTGATAATTAATTAAAAATAAAACTAATTTAACTATATATATTTTATTACTTGATTTAAATATTAACAATACTTTTGTAATTAAAATTTAAATCTATACTTTTGTGTCAAAGCTTTTGTGACACTACCCTCATCCTAATGTGAAAATTACCGACTATGAATTCAGCCGTAGTAGCTATTGCTATCAAATCCACGCCTGCCCCTAAACAAGAACAAATCACAAAGAAAAATAATGAGTTAAGTGTAGAAATACTTTATCAAAAGTATCATCATAAGGTATATCAAAAATGTCTGCAAATGACACGCTCTGAAGAAGATGCGCATGATTTGAGTCAGGATATATGGATTAAAATTATTGCAAAATTACCAACTTTCCAATATAGGAGTCATCCGACTACATGGCTGTATTCTATCACACATAATTACTGTATTGATTTTTTGCGTAAGCGTACTCAAGAGACTAAGTTTGTTCGTAATTATAGTCGTTTTGCCAATGATATGAATGATGATAGAAAGTCTGAAATAGATAGGAAATTACTGTATGAAAAATTAGAAAGTAAGATGGAGCAGTTTCGGCAGCATGAAAAGTTGAAGATATTGTGGATGAAGTATAGCGAAGGGCAAACGATTCATCAGTTGTCAAAAGATATGGATATTAGTGAAAGTGCGGTGAAAATGCGGCTTCAGAGAGCGAAGAAGTCTTTGAGACAGAAGATGGAGATGGGGGTAGTTTGAAATATAAAAATTGCAGATGTGAAATAAATGCGCTTATTACATTTATCGAAAAAAATAAAAGCCGCAGGAGTAAGTTAGTGACTTATTCCTGCGGCTTTTTTAGTATATATATTTGATAGTGCTTTATCAACCAATCACTTCGTCAACTTTATCAACTCAATCAACCAATCACTTTATCAACTCTATTGAAATATCTGAATTTTGACGACAGATTCGGGGGTGAGTGATTGTACGTTGTCGCCCATGTATATGCTGCGGACTTTGGCGGAAGGTACGCCGCGTTCCATGAGGAAGTCACGAATGTTATTGACGCGGTTGCGCTCAATGGCACGTCGTGCGAAAGGCGCATCATCACCTACGTCGGGTGCTTCGATGACGAGGTAGATGTCTTCTTTTTTAGCTATCTGGACGAGTGATTCGAGCGATTCATGAAACTGTGAAGAGAGCTTGTCGGAGCCTTCGTCAAAGAAGATTTCGTGCTGTACCTGCTCCTCCGCAGCTTCCATCAACATGCCTGTGGGGGAGTTGTCGTCGGGGCTGCCGATGATGTTTTGGAGTACGTCAATGTTCATTTGCATGAAGTTCATATAACGCTCGGCAGCAGGCTCGGCTTTCATGTCTTCGAAGGCTATGAATTGACTTTCTATGGTGCGTAATTTTTGATTGATGCGCTCCATATTGGCAGGAAGTAAGGCAGACCGCTCAGTGAGGGCAGCCATTTCTCCTACGATGAGTTTTAGTTTTTCGTCATAAAAAGTGACTTCGGGTGGCACGGATGCAGGTGGTGTTGCTGTCAGAATATCCGTCATAGCCAGCGTTGCCTCGTCGGAAAGTGTGATGCCTTCGGGCGAAGCGGTATTGGGCATTTCGACGACATCAATGCCGAGCGTGGGCTTGGCAGGGGCGGGTGTTTCGGGAGTAGATTCGGCGGTGTTCATTGCCACTTCTTCTTCCGAAACTTCTATAACAGGCGGTGCATCAACCGGAGCTTCAATCGACTCGATTTCGCCAACGACCATTTCAAAAGATTCGTCCTCTACTTCAACGGCAGGTTCTTCGATGTTCATTTCCGGTGCATCCGGTTCACCGATGCTTATATCAATATCTTCTGTACGCTTGTTACGTCTTTCGCGTCTTGGTTTTCGTGCTTTAGGTGTTTCAATTTCGACTTCCGGCTCGTCCATGACGACCTCAACGGCGGGTTCTTCAATGTCCATTTCCGGTGCTTCCGGTTCTTCAATTGTCGCTTCAATATCCTTTGTACGGTTGCGTCTTTCACGTCTATCACGTCTTGGTTTTCTGGCTTTGGGTACTTTTATCTTTACTTCCGGTGTGGCTTCTTCTTCGTTTGGTGCTTCCTCTGATTCAGGCATATCTTCTACGTCAATACTTACCTCAACTTCAGGAGACTCCATGTTTTCCTCCGGCATATCTTCTACTTCGATTTCTACTTTCGGGGTTTCCTCCATTTCTTCTATCTGTTCTTCTATGGCAGATATTTCAACATCCTGACCGATACTGATTTCAATATCTTCTGTACGTTGTTTGTTGCGTCTTTCACGTCTTGATTTACGGGTTTTAGGGGTTTCTATCTCCATTTCCGGTTCATCTACGATGACCTCAACGGCGGGTTCTTCAATGTCCATTTCCGGTGCTTCAATCGTTATATCAACGTCTTTTCGGTTGCGCTTGTTACGTCTTTCGCGTCTTGATTTTCGTGTTTTAGGTGTTTCGATTTCGACTTCTTCATCCACCACGACCTCAACGGCGGGTTCTTCTACCTCCATTTCCGGTGTTTCCGGTTCACCAATAGTTACGTCAATATCTTCTGTGCGTTTATTGCGTCTTTCGCGTCTTGATTTACGTGCTTTAGGTGTTTCGACTTCTTCATCCACCACGACCTCAACGGCGGGTTCTTCTACCTCCATTTCCGGTGCTTCCGGTTCACCGATAGTTACATCAATATCTTCTGTGCGTTTATTGCGTCTTTCGCGTCTTGATTTGCGTGCTTTAGGTGTTTCGACTTCTTCATCCACCACGACCTCAACGGCGGGTTCTTCAACCTCCATTTCCGGTGCTTCCGGTTCACCGATAGTTACGTCAATATCTTCTGTGCGCT
>CALIZI010000120.1 GCA_938028705.1 uncultured Saprospiraceae bacterium
TTAAAAATCAATTAAATACGAAAAAATGTATTTGTATTGCGTCCTACAACTTTTACATTTTAAATTTGATATTTTACATTTTACATTAATTTTATTACGGCAACATGAATTTTACCATTATATTGATAGTCTTGCATTTTAGTAAAATTTAAATTTATATATTTTTATTTTATTAAAATTAATACATAGTTTATTTTTAATATAAAAATATAATTTATTTATAAAGGTAGTTTGAACTTTTTTGACTTTATTTTATCTTAAAAATAATATTCAAGAACTCCGTTTACTACTTCAAAGGGTTTAATAAACACGCATAAATGACTGATAATTAAGTGATTACTAATATTGAAGATAGCCTTACGTTTACTAAACTCGAAAAGTTTAGTAAATGGGGTATATCATTTTTACTTGTAATAAAATGTCAACCAATTTTCTAAACATGTCAAAACATTATTAAAACATTATTAAAAAATAAAATAATATATATTTTCTAATGTATAATTCAAAATTAGAAAAAATGCCCTTGGAAGAATTGCGGGCATTACAAAATGACCGTCTTTCTGCATTAGTCAAACGGGTGTATCAAACTGTTCCGTTTTATAAAAAACAGTTTGATGCTATCGGCTTGCAGCCTGACGACATCCAAACCGTAGAAGATTTATCCAAAATACCATTTACAAAAAAAACGGATTTGAGGGATAATTACCCTTACGGGATGTTTGCCAAGCCCATGAATGAGATTAGGAGAATACATGCTTCAAGCGGCACTACGGGCAAACCTACGGTGGTCGGTTATACTCAAAATGACCTTGATGTTTTTGACGAGGTTGTTGCCCGTTCATTGGCATGTGCCGGAGCGAGACCGGGCATGAAACTTCATAATGCTTACGGTTACGGCTTGTTCACAGGTGGCTTGGGGATGCACGGCGGAGCGACCAAATTAGGTATGGCGGTCATCCCCGTATCGGGCGGCATGACTGAAAGGCAGTTGACTATTTTACAAGATTTCAAACCCGAAGTGATGTGTTGTACACCTTCTTATGCACAGACACTTTCGGAGGAATTTGCAAAAAAAGGCATAGATACAAAAACATTAGCCGTAAAATATGCCGTACTTGGTGCAGAGCCTTGGACGGAAGCCATCCGCGAGCAAGTCGAAGCGGGCTTGGATGTTGCGGCAACTAATATTTATGGACTTAGTGAAATTATTGGTCCGGGCGTTTCGCAAGAAGATGTTGAAGAAAAAGGAACGGGTAGTTATATTTGGGAAGACCATTTTTATCCTGAAGTGGTGGATAAAACAACGGGTTTGCCCTTACCTTATGGCGAAGAAGGTGTCTTGATTTTTACGACATTGACCAAAGAAGCCTTCCCCTTGCTCAGATACTGGACCAACGATATTTGTTCTATTGATTATGATAAAAATGCCAAACGAACACATATCAAAATGTCCGCTATCAAAGGACGAGCAGATGATATGTTGATTATTCGAGGAGTCAATTTATTTCACACTCAGGTGGAAGAGGTCATTCATCAAATCAATTTTTTAAGTCCAAATTACAGGTTGATAGTGGAGAAAAAAGGAGCGATGGACGCAGTGACGGTAGAGGTAGAAACTATACAGGGTGTCGAAGTGGATAATGAAGAATTGAGCAAACAATTGCATGGAAAAATAAAAGATACCATTGGCTTGTCTATGAATATAGCACTGAAAACACCCAATACGATTCCTCGTAGTCAAGGCGGTAAGTTGAGTAGGATTCTAGATAAGCGGTGAGTGTTATAGCAAAGGACTAATCCATAAATTTGTATTAAAGCATTATATCATAACCTTGTAAGTATGATTTTTTTTACGTATATTTGATAGGTAAAAACATTTTAAGAAAAACAATGATGACATTAAAAGATGGAAAACATGCCAAACACTCAAACTCAACCCATAGAAAACTTCATACCTTCATTCGATAGTTTATACGATAATAACTTAGCACACTCTATAGAACAATTTGATGTAGAGCGTCAGAAATTACACCGATTTATTGGTTTTATAGTATTGGGTCTTATCCCATTATCTGCCGTACTGTTCTTATGTTTAAGGCATATAGAAAATCCCGGCTCTGTATTTCTTGCATCATTCTTACTTGTTATCATCGTACTGCTTGTTTCAAGTTCTGTAATAGCAGAAGGAAGACCATCGAGGTATAAGGGAATTTTACTTATAAGTTATTTTCTCTTATTTTTTGTTACTTCCTTACTATATGGTTATTTAAACAGACAAGGTTTTAGGACAGGTGAATTATTAGTTGCTGTCCTGATGATTTCGATAAGTATTGGTGTTTTGCTATTTGTCTTCTCAAAGCGGGCTTCGCGTTATGCACGTCAATATCAAGAACTTGTGTTGGCACCTTTAATAGAACATACTAAGGCAAATATCCGATACATGCCTCAAGAAATGATTAGTGAACAAACATTTATGGATTCGGAAATGCTTCAAAAGTCATTTAGAAAATACGATGGTTATGATTTAATTGAAATCGAATATAAACACATCAATTTTGATATTTCCAACGTGATGATGACGGCTAGGTCAGGTAAAAATAATGCACGACATGAGTATATTTTCTTAGTGGGCGATTTGAATAAAACATTGTCGGGTACAACGACTATCGAACCTAATAAGTTTTCAGGTCTTGGAAAAGTCGGTAAATTTATGTCAAACATCACTAATATGAATAGCTTTCCGATAGAAACAGATAACTCCGAATTTGAAAGACACTTTAAGGTATATAGCACTTATCCAGAGGAATCAAAAGGACTGTTGACCCCTGCTTTCATAGACAGACTACTTAAGATAGCCGATAAATTGAAACATACCAAATCTCCAAAAATACCGATTTTCTTTTTTAAGTTGAAGTTGGAAAATCAAAGAATATATATGCTCTTTAACTTTAATGGAGGAAACTCCAGAAGTATATTTCTTACTCCAAGAATGATAGGAAAAGTTGACCAACGCGAGGTACTTCAAAAGAATCATGAGCGTTTAGGGATAATTATGAATATCATAGATGATGTATATCAGAGCGATATTGAATGGACAGACTAGCATTGAATCATATATAATATATTTGTTTAAAAAAGTATTTTTAAAATAAAATTATATAAATTTGAATTTTAATAAAATATAAAACGATTTTATAAATCGTCATTTAGGTTAGAATGTGGCTTATATGCGCTACGATTTACAAAATCATTTTACATCCACTACGCATTTTAAATTAAAATAATATTTTTGAAAATACACTTACATTATACGAATATTTATTTTAAAAAAATATAAAATTAATAATACCTCAACCTTCTCACCTGCGAAATATACTTAGCAAAACGAAGCACCTGACAAGTATATCCGTACTCATTATCGTACCATAAATACATCGTAATGGTTTTCTCATCTGCCGCAATTTTGGTAGAAGGTGCATCAAATACACAAGTAGATTCCATACCCACTGCATCGCTCGATACAAAATCCTGTGAGGTGGAATAACCAATTTGCTCTACAAATGCGCCATGCAAGGCACTGTCTTTGATGAGTTGGTTGACCGCTTCTACGGTTACTTTTTTACCGACCTGTAAATTGAGAATTGCCAGCGAGACATTGGGCGTAGGTACGCGAATGGCATTGCCGGTCAGTTTGCCTTCGAGGTGCGGAAGTACCTTAGCAATTGCCGTAGCCGCACCCGTAGAAGTGAGTACCATGTTGACCGCTGCACCGCGTCCGCGACGTGGTTTTTTATGAAAATTATCAATCAGGTTTTGGTCATTCGTATAGGCGTGAATGCTCTCTACATGTCCTTGTTCAATACCATAAGCATCATCAATCACCTTAATGACCGGTGCTATGGCATTGGTGGTGCAAGAGGCGGCACTTAATACCTTATCTTCTTTAAAATTGACGCTTTTTTGATTTACGCCATGTACGATATTGGGAACGCCCTTACCCGGTGCAGTCAACAAGACCTGACTGATACCCGGACGCAGGTGCAAACTCAAGCCTTCCTTGTCGCGCCACACGCCTGTATTGTCAATGACGAGTGCATTTTGGATACCATATTCGGTATAATCAATCTCGGTTGGATGTCCTGCAAAAATCATTTTGACGCGATTACCGTTGATGATTAATTCATCTTCTGCATCATGCGCTACGTTGACCGTTCCTCTGAATTTGCCATGCACCGAATCGCGGCGAAGCAAGGAAGTCCGCTTGCGGAGTTCTTCGCGGCGGTCGCTCATCTTAGGTCGAATGACGATAGCCCGAAGGCGGAGTTGCTCTCCCCTACCCGTCATCTCGACAAGTCGGCGGGCAGCAAGGCGACCAATGCGCCCGAAGCCGTACAGAACAACATCTTTCGGGGTCAACACCTTTTTATCTTTTCCGATATGTTCGCTCAAATGGTGCTGCAAAAACTCATCTATATTCGCAAATTGACCATTGGATTTGAGCCAGTGGGTAGCCAGCGTACCGATGTCGATACGAGAGGGCGCGAGGTTCATTTTTATAATGCCTTGTGCCAATTCGAGACTGGTATAAACGGAAATGGGTTGCTTGACGTAGTTCTTTCCATAGAGGTGATTGTTCAAGACTTCACTTGGGCGTGAATCGTATATCCTTCGTCGAAAAAGTAATAACTCAATGGAGTGGTCGAAGCGTAATTCACCAACGATTTGCAGGAGTTCCAATGCCGCCTTTTCCATCTCCCGCCAATCGGATAGTGCCATCTTGTGGAGCGATATTTCTTTCATTTATTTTGATTGTGTTGATGTGTTGGGGTATCGTGGTGTTGTGGTTGGCAAAGGTAGGGATTCGTTTTGATATTTTGAAGCGTGTTTTGGAAATGAAAAAGCGTTCTTGTCGATGACAAGAACGCCTTTTGTGTTTTTATATATTTTTAAAATTATTCTTCAACAATAATTTTCTCATAAAAAATACCATTATTTATAATAGCTTCAATCATATAGATACCTTGTGGTATATCAGAAACATTTATACTACCTGATGGGTACTCAAAAGTACGTACAATTTTTCCATTTATAGCAAATAAAATCAATTGCTGTATCCGTTGATTATCAAGACCTACGATATGCAGGGTGTTTTTAACAGGATTAGGGTATAAGACTATGCCTTCACTCGTATAATTGACATCGACTACATCGGAATAAGAAAAATTACCATCAAAATCCACTTGTCGAAGGCGATAATAAGATGTACCATTCAGCGGATTCGTGTCTGTATATGTGTAGGATAATGGTGTGGGAGAATTACCCTGCCCTTCCTGCCAACTAATTTTTTCCCAATCCCTGCCATTGCTGCTTTTTTGTATTTCAAAACCTGCATTATTGGTTTCGGTTGCTGTTTGCCATCTGAGTAAAATGGTTTTATTTTTGACCTGTGCTTGTAATGGAGTGAGCATTTCTATCGGTAAGGGGCAATTGTTAATATCAAACTCTATGGGTGTATTATCCCAATACCAAAATCCATTGTCAGTCTCATCACTTTCAGAGATTTCACCCAAATCATCAATGTAATAGCCTACGTAGTAAGTGCCGTTAGTCAGATTTTCATCACAAAGGTCAACCGTTGCATTTTCTGTGCCTCTTTCGCTGGGAGAAAGTGATGATATATTGTCTCTGGCAATTAAAACGGGATTGCTGAAATCAGAACTTGAAGAAGCATAATACCCAAGTCGGCATCTTTCAGATTCTGTCCCACCATTGTTTTCCACAGTGACTGAAAAAGACAGGTTTGTTCCATTGACATTAAGATTGTCCGCTCTCTTTTTTAGATTCGGCAAACCACCACCGCCACAAGCACTTGAAGAAATCACTATCGGCGTATTATCCCAATACCAAAAACCGTTGTCAGTCTCGTCACTTTCAGAGATTTCGCCCAAATCGTCAATGTAGTAGCCTACATAGTATGTTCCGTTGGGTAGATTTTTATCACATAGGTCAATTGTTCTGTTTTTGGTTTCTCTTTCTCCAGCGGAAAGTGAGGGAAGATTATCCGTTCCAATCAAAAAATAAGTATTTAAATCAGCAGTCGAAAAAGCATAATATCCGAGCCGACAAGTTCCCGATGTTGTACTGCCATCGTTCTGGACAGTAACCGAGATAGACACGCTTGTTCCATTGACTTCAAGATTGTCTGACCTCGTTTTGAGGTTGGGCGGATTGTTGTTACTACCGCCATTTATTAAACTGTAATAGTATTGCCAATTCCAGTTTGGTCCCGGATCCCAATGATGGTTAGGATTGATACTTGACGGGTAATGGCAGTGTCCTTTTATTTTGACACTTGAAGGTTGCGGGTCTATTTGATTGGGCGGGTTGGAGGAACCGTTGTAACACCTTGTAGGCGAAATACCGTAACCGCTTTGTGTAATATCTTTGACCAAATCGGCAGAGGCGCGATACATAGCGTCAGTGTACCACGAGGCATCATTGGCAAAGCCTTCATGCTCAATTCCGATAGCATAAGAATTAGCATTTCCGATATGCCACGCTCTGTTAGCTTCTGATACAAGTTGGACAATAAATCCATCGGAACTTCTTATACAATAATGTGCGCTAACACTGTTGGAACAATTTTGAAAAAGGGTATAGGTTGTGTAAATAAAATAGCCTTCCATATCGTGAATGACAACATCTGTTATTGGTGTTCCATTCCGGCTGTTGTAACAATTGCTACCAAACCATTCAGCCGCCGCATAATCAGGGCTTTGATTTCCGCTTTTCAGCGGTGCATCTTCCTCGACTTCAATGATAGCTTTACCGCCATCTATCATTTTTAAAAATTGGTCATCAAAATAATCGGATAAATCAAGTATATAGATGGGTTCGGTAAATTTATAGCCATTCAACTCGACACCGTTTTTCATGCTCGTCAATATTTGATGTACGAACATATCTCTCAACATATTAGAAGTTTCGTCGTGTTCTGTAAAACCGATATATTTATGAATGGCAGGTAGCCAGTTTTTTAAATCTGACTTTGCTATACCAGTCGTATTGACCATATTATTTAGCCATGCGGCTGTACCGATAATGTTTGCCTGCGGCGAATTTTTCAACACTTCAATGCTGTAGCCGGATGCTTCGGATACTTCCTGCATGGTGTTGAGTGTGATACCTTTTCCGTCAAGTATCAGCCCCATAACACCGTAGAAGTTGGCATTTCCCATACAATTGGGTGCTGATTCGTCGGGTATTCTGTGCTTCAATCGTGTAGTGTTGTAGCTGATGGATTCCAACAAACCTTTAGGTAATTGGGGATACATTGCATAAGCCTCCTGAAAGTAAACCTTCAAACTATCAAAATTGTGATTGGCGATTTTCTTTGACCGGAACTTGAGTTTGGTATCAGTCGGTTCAGGCTGTTTAGATTCAAATTGGAGTGTCTCTGTTTTTGATAAGGTTACAGGTGCTGTGTGTTTGATTTGCTGTGCGTGTATCGATGGTACATTCAGTAAAAATATAATGAATAGTGCAATCGTCGTCAATGTTTGTTTTTGAAAAAAAGTGTTCATGGTTATCTTTTTTTTATAGTTAGAAAATTTGTTTTTAATACATTTCGACTGTCGAATTATGTATCACAAATTTATGGGGATTGTTTTGTATTAAAAAAGACTATGAACTACTTTAAATACTATTTTATTTTAGATTTTATTTTTATAAAATACTAATTATCAATTATTTATGATTTTTATTTTAAAATAAAAGTTTTAAAATTTACTTTTCAATTCTCTTATTAATTCATTTTTTCGCGGATAATTTTCAGATAATTTACTTGCCCATTTAATGGCGGTTTGATATTTTTTTAATTTATAATTTAAAATAGTGAGGTTGAATATCGTATCTTCATGTTGCGGATTGGTGTAGTGAGCTTTGGTGAAGTAGGTTATGGCTTCGTTGTGCTGCTTCAAATTGTCGTGGGCAACAGCAAGGTCGGTTAATACTCTGAAATTATAGGGATTGGCGGCGTAGGCTTTTTTGAAATATTCGAGTGCTTGATGTACTTGTCCTTCGTTGTTTGCGATAATACCTGCATACCAGTCCATCGGAAATCCGATATAATCAAGATTATAAAATGGTGATTTTGCCTTCTGTAATAATTCCTTTTTGAGTGTTGGTTCCGTTGCTTCAAGGTAAATAGGTTTCATTGTTGACTCTCCCTTGTAACGGTAGCCGCCGACTACCAAATTGAAACTCAAAACTAATAAAGTCAATCCGACTAATAATTGATTATTTATTTTGAAAGTAAAAAGGCGTGTATTTTTTAACTCATTTCGCGCATAGTACGCCAATATTGCGAGCAGCATTGCCCACCATAATTGATGCTCGATACGCTCTTTCGGGAAACTGAAATTTGCAATGACCACATAGCCAATAAGTCCACTAAGGAGTACCCAAATTTGGAGTTTTTCATTTTTAGAAGTACTTATACGCATTGCCTTCCGAGCCAACCAAAATGATAATATAAATACGCCGATATATCCCAAAAATCCTAATAGACCAATTTCCGAAAAGACCCACAGAAAATCATTGTGTGGGCGTTGGAAGAATATATTTTGGTCAACTGCGGTGGTATTTTGTATGCCTTTACTTGGAAAAAATATTGACCAGTTCCCCGCACCTACCCCTTGCAAGGGTTTGTCTTGGATTAATTGGATGGTATTTTCCCATAATCGAAAACGCTCATTTGTTGTACCGGAATTGAAATATTTTGTGATGTTTATTTTTTGGAGATAAACCCGAAAATCATCATCTACCAAATTCAATCTTGCCCACAAGCCGCCAATTATCATTAGCAAAACCGATACTGCAATGAGTGTTCTTTTTAAATTAAAATAAGAGCTAATCCATTGAATACCCACAATAAAAAATAATCCTGAAACCAATAAACCCACATATACCGCACGTGTTTGTAGCATCAGCAGCATAAAAAGCTGTACAACTACCAAGCTGGCTAAAGTAATACGTTGTATTTTTTCTCGAAAGTAAAAAACAGAAAATACATTAAAAATAAGTGTGAGGTATAAAAAAGAACACAATAAGTTTTTTTGTGCTGAAAGTCCGGTCAAATCCCCAAAGCTATAGTACGCTAATCGAAAAAGCGTAGGAGATTTGCTTATTTGCCAGAAAGTTACTGTCAATACTGCCAATGTAGTCGCTACATTGCACCACAATAAAGTCGGTATTATTTTACGCTCATTTTTAATGAGTAAAAAGCGTAATAGCCAATATGTCAGCAAAGTAGTTGCAACTTTTTGTGTAGAAAAAACGGCTTCCGCAGTATTCCAAGCCCATAGCGTTGATATCGCAGATACCCCTAACCATACTACAAAGCAGCCATCTACCCAATTCAGATATTTTTCTTTCGGAAAGTCTTTTGCAAATAAAATTATTCCTCCTACTAGGACCACCGACCAATAGATAAAGCGAGGTACTAAAGCAATATCCATCACCGTTCGCAATTGGAAAACAGGCGTAATGAAAAGCAGCGCAACCAGAAATATTTTTACACGTATATCTAAATTCATTATATTTTTTTTATCAACGAAAAAGGTATCTCCGCAAATATAGCAGAGATACCTTGTCGCTTATTATCTAATCAAATCATTCCGCCACATTGTTTACTTGGGAACTCTTGAACTTATACCATTATTGGCAACCCAAAATATTTTATCCGCTCCATTAATATCACCATCCAGATTCACATCTGCCGGATGATAAATCAAGAAATTACCGTTAAAACTACCCCAAAATGCTTTATCCGCTCCGTTAATATCATAGCCCTGTACATCTCCAATTTGCTCGCAATCACCTGCGTACATTGCCCATTTGCCATTTGGCAGTTGTTTTTGTCCTGCTCCGGTACCATTTGCGGTATAACCTTCTGCATTACGAAAATCATGAGTTAATGTGCGGTCAATTATTGGTATAGGTTGGGCAGTCATTACTGCTATATGGTTTCGATGTTGAATAGTAACATAGACAGGGCTAATTGCACCCGTAAATCGAATATCACCATCTGGAAAATAAAGGCTGCCATCTTTACGTAAAATCGCGGCGGCTTGAGCGATTTGAGTATTTCGTGTAATATCGGTATGGAAGGAGACCAAGACCCAATCAACAGTATTTGTAGGATAATCGGTAATCGTCCAGTCTAAGCCTTCCTGTCCTGAATAGTTCCACGGGGCTTCTGAGTAAGGCTGTTTGCCTTCCGGCAACAAGCTCAAACCTTGAAGGCTTGTGTTCATGATGTCATTAGTAGGATTGTATGCACCTTCGAGCAGAACATGAAGGTCAGGTAAGAAATAACCAAAGTTGGTTGTACATTCTATCAAATCATTATTTTCGTCATATACAGGCTGGTATTGTCCATCAACATCAATACTAAATATCTCGGATTCGCCTGCATGGTCAGAGACCGTCACTTGATACACTCCGGCAGTAAGATTGTCGATTCTCTCGGTGGTTTCTCCTGTACTCCAAAGATAGCTGTAGGGTGCTGTGCCTCCTCTCACTGTGGCTTTCGCAGAACCATATACAAGACATTGTGTATGAAATACAGATACACTTACAAGTAATTCATTACTGGTCTCAGTTCCTCTGGGGTAGATATCGTTTATACTTGTACCTAAAATATTTTCTAATGTTCCGTCAGATTCTATTTTGTTACCCCCTTTTATTTTCATTTCAAATGGAGGGTCATCATTCGTCGGAATGTTCTCTGTGATGATTATAAAAGAGACAATTGGTCCATCACATAATATATCTTGTCCGTCCACACGAGTAACAGCACCATAAAATTTATTTTCGGCTTCATCAAATAATCCAAAAGCCTTTGGTTGTTGGAGTGAAGAAGCTGACACCCTCAGCTCAACACTAGAAACATTTAATGAATCAAAAGCCAATTCAAAAGCAAAGCCATGCGCCCAAACCGGATTACCGTCTATATCTTCCACATAGAGGTCATATACCGGACTACCTCCATCTTCAGCTATTCTTTCCACCCGATAACTAAAGTCATTTGACACACTTTGTGGTGCGCCAAAGCTGTGGATATTATCAAAATTCAAGTAAATTACGTCAAGGTCAGTGCTGTCCACTATGCCGTCACCGTTGCCGTCTTGGTTCATTCCATTGATACCATCTACGTTTTGCACCCACACTGTAGCGGGTTGTGCAAACCAATCGGTTGTAGGTGTGCCTTGCGCCCATACGATGGTGGAAGTACCTTGCCGGAACCAGTTGCGTTTAGGTCCGGTAAAGTCATAAGCCAAACCCCAAGTCAAGACATCTTCTTTACTCACAATACCATCGCTGTTGTAATCACCGGGCCAGACCGATTCGCAAGCATCAGCCGTTGAATCCGTACAAAAATCTTCCCATGATATATCGAAATTATTGCCGTCTGTAATATAAGTGTTTTTGTTGAATGTCGGATTGATACGACTGCAAAGTACAGACAAATACTCTGAAAAACATCCGCTTAGTTGATTGCCGAATAACCACATCCTATCCAAATTATTCAAATTCTCAAATGTATAGGGAATGTTGCCACTTAACTGATTATTGGATAAATAGAGATTTGTTAGAACTGAGAACGTGCCTAATTCGAGCGGAATAGTTCCTGTCAATGAATTGTCAGATAAATCAAGTGTGCTTAATTTGGTTAATTGACCTAATCCTGTTGGGATATTTCCGTCCAGTGAATTACCGGATAGATTGAGTGTGGTCAATTTATCAAGATTACTTAAATTTGATGGAATATTTCCATTGAATTCATTATATAGTAAATCTAAGGTTACTAAGCGATTCATATTCCCTATTGATGCAGGGATATTACCTGACAGAAGATTATCACTCATATCCAGATTCAATAAATCCAAATCCCCTATTTCCTGCGGTAGTGTGCCGATTAAATCGTTATTAGATAAGTCCAACCCTGTTACACAGCCCACTATATTTGTAGTGACACCATACCAACTCTCCATAGGTTCATTGAGATTCCATCGATTGAGCCAAGATGCTCCATTTGTAGCATTGTATAGGGCTACTAAGCTCAAAGAATCACTTTGACGACAAGCAACAGTACTACAGGCTCCCGCACCTGTATTGCAGAAATCTGACCATGTGGCATCGAATGTATTACCCACATCAATAGAGGAGGAAACATAAAGTTGATTGCATAGATTTATCAATTCAGGCGGAAAACAGCCTGTCATTTGATTGTTAGAAATATTTATATACCTCAACTTAGATAGTTCCCCAATCGTATGTGGAATGCTTCCTATTAATTGATTGTATGATAAATCTAAATGTGACAAATATTGGAACTTTTCTATTTTTGACGGAATATAACCAGTCATTTGATTACCCTTTAGCGACAAATAGGATAGGCTGTATAACTTACTCAAAGGGCGCACTAAGTAATACGTACCATAGGACATACTATTTACTTTATTATAAGATAAGTCTAAATGCTGAAGTGTCGTAAGATATTCTATTCCTTCGGGAATTTCGGAAAAGTCGTTCCAGCTTAAATTCAAATAGGTTAAATTTCTCAAATTATTTAATTCGGATGGAACATCTGACAAGCCACAACCTACCAAGCTCAAGCTTTTAAGATTATTCAAATTACCAATCGTAATAGGTAAGCTATCAAGATGACCGGGTACTACATAATTATTTATTTCTAAATTTTGTAGGCTAGTCAGATTACCTATTTCTGGTGGAAGACCATTCAGTTGTATATTTTGGTTTAGTTTCAAATATGTCAAATTAATCAGGTTGCCTATCTCGGGTGGGAGGTTGGAGATTCTATTGAATTGTAAATTTAACCTCTTTAAATTAATCAGGTTACCAATCTCTGATGGAAGTTCTCCAAGATTATTATTCTGAAGGTCTAAATTAGTTAAATTCACTAAATTACCAATTTCAGGTGGAAGGCTATTAAGATAGCTGTATTGTAATTTCAAGACCTTTAAATTCACTAAATTACCAATTTCAGGTGGAACTATACCAATAGATATATCTAATATATCTACGCACCCCTCATTACTCAAATCAACTCCCTCCCAAGTATTCACAGGTTGGTTCAATATCCAAGGCAAATCAGGGTTTACTTCATAAATCGCCACCAAAGCCAGCGAATCATTCTCCCGACAAAGCACAGGGCATTCCTCTTCGGGTGGTATCTGCGGTATCGGTACTGATGTATAGTAGGTCAGAGCATTATATAAATTGAGCTGTCCATCGCTGACGGTTTTATCATTCAATGCGGGTGATTTGGCGGCAGAGTTGATAATAGCAGTTTTTATTTCGGCGTGGTCTCTTTCATGTTGCAAACTCCATAATAAAGCACAAGCACCCGCTACGTGAGGTGTAGCCATAGAAGTACCATCATCGTAACCGTAATTATTTACGGGCAGACAACTGTAAATCGAATCTCCGGGTGCGGCGATATGTACCATAGTGGGTCCAAAATTAGAGAAATTGGCAAGCTCTCCATCTATATCCGTAGCAGCTACCGCAATGATATTATTGGAATTATACGAAGCCGGGAAGAATTTATAGGAGTCGTTGTTTGATCCATAGTTACCGGCACCCGTTACGAAGATATGTCCGGCAGTTGCAGCATCTTGTATGGCTTCTTCGAGGAGTGCGTTGGAATGTCCACCGCCCCAACTGTTGTTACTAATCTTTGCTCCAGCATCTATGGCATAATTAAGTGCTGCAATGATAGCAGAGACAGGTGCTAAATCTCCGGCATCATCAAAAATTTTCAAGGGGATTATCTGTATGTTTGGTACAACCCCGATAATTCCAATGTTATTATTTCCTGTGGCACCAATAATGCCTGCTACGTGAGTGCCATGTCCTGTATCGTCGGTATCTTCCACATCATTATTATTATCTTCAAAATCCCAACCTACAAAATCGTCCACAAGACCATTACCGTCATTATCTACTCCATCCAAGTCATCTTTATCAAATCGCCAGATTTGCCCGACTTTTTCGATGACTTTCCCATCTCCATCGGCATCTTCACAAAGGTTTTGCCATATATTTCCGACCAAGTCTTCATGCTTCCAATCTACACCTGTATCCAGTACGGCTACTTTTATATACGGACTATTATCAATAATATCCCATCCGGTAGGCGCATTGATGGTATCCATATTCCATTGAAGCCCGTAATCGCGGTCATTGGGTATATCATTCTGTACACCTTCAGCCGCTTTTTCACTATTGCTTATATCGGTACGATAATAGTAGTGGTCGGGTACTATATGTTCAATATCAGGATGATTGCGATACTGTTCGGTGAGTTGCTTGATGTCAACTTTACCGTTGGTTTCATTGATTTGCCAAACTTCAATACCATTTTTGAGTAAGCGTTGTTTGGTGACACCCATTTGAATTTTGAGTGCATTTTTTTGTGCGATGGTTTTATCCTGTTTCATCTTGACTAGGACTCGCCCGGGTACATATTCGGGGTAGTTTTGTGCATAGGTAAATACACACATAAGGCAGCATAGCCATAAGGCTAATGTTTTACAAATAGCAGAAGTGTTCATAATACTTTTTTAATGACTTGAATTGCGATAATCTCGGTAAGTATAAGATTGGTAGTAGTTTGAGTTAACCACAACTCAAATTAGATAATAAATTTGACAATACAAAAGTATAGTATTTTTTGTGTACATTTATCCATTAAAAAATAAGTAAAATACGAAATTATTTTTCACAATTTCAAACTAAGTCATTGATTATCAATTAGTATAATGTCTAAAAATAAAAATAAAAAAGCGCGTCCATTTTTGGTTATCGAACTTTTAAATAGTTTTTCTAAGCGTGAATTAGTGAATTTAGGAAATTTTGTGTCGTGCAATTATCATAATACAGACACTCATGTAGTAGCTTTATTGAATGTGTTGCGCGAAGAAGTGATTCATAAAAAAAAATTTGACGATATGGTTCAGTGTGTTGTATATCGTGCCACATTTACTAAAAAAACTGCGCCAAAAAAGATCTTAAATCAGCGACAAAGAGAGGCACTTCGGGCAAAAATGACGATTTTGCTACGATTGATTGAAAGATTTTTAACCTATGAAGCATTGAACAAAAATACTGCATACGGGGCAGACTTATTATATGAACAACTCCTTCAACGAGGGCAATTCTGGTTATTCAACAGACATATCGCAAAAGATACAAAAACACTAAATGCAAAAAGTGAAAAAGGAATTGAGGACTATGCTCACCAATTCAAAATGCAATCTGCATTACTAAAGTATTTACATCAAAAAGGACTTGTTATCACAAAAGATAATCTTCCCGAATTAATTAAAAACTTAGATATTTATTATTTGCTCAATAAATTGGAATTGCATGGTACTTGTATTGCACTTACTCATTTTTCAGCAAAGAAATCTTACGATTTTACTCCTATGAAAGCAGTTGATGCTTTACTTGAAATACCCGAATATGCCAATCATCCACTTATACGTATTCATCGGGTCGCATTAGATTTATTGGAGAATAATACAATTGAGTTATATGAAAAATTAATTGCTTTACTCAATACATACGAATCGTCTATCTCACCAAAAAACTTAAATAACTTTTATAAAATTGCAGGTAATTTTTGTGGCAAAAAAATTAAAGAAGGCAATAGTAAGTATTACAGGAAAGCATTTGACTTATATCTTGTTATGGATGACAAGAATTTACTGATGGAAGACAGCTATATGCCCGTTGGTAAACTTAAAAACATTATTACTTTGTCTTGTCGTCTTAATGAATTTATATGGGCAGAAAAAACTATAGAAAAATACCGCCCTAACCTCGAAAAAGTACATGCTGATAGCGTTTACCAATTTAACATGGGGGCAGTAGCCTTCTATCAAAAGGACTTCAAGACGGCATTATCGCACTTCATCCGTGTAGAAAAAGTCAATCTGGCTTATGATATAGATTGTCGCATCATGCTCCTCAAGTCTCACTATGAACTCGACAAGGAATACGACGAGCGCACCATACGTACCTTTCTACTCTCCGAGCGATTTATCCAAAGTCATAAAGGCTTGACCTCAAATAACAAAAAAGCCTACAAAAATTTCGTTCGCATACTAATCAATATCTATAATATGCGGCATGGTGTAGGTAAGATGACACCAGAGAAAATCCGGCGAAAGTTAGAAAAATTAGAATATGTGAGCGATAAACAGTGGTTATTGAAAAAGATAGAAGAATTGGAAAAAAAGATAAAGCGATAAAACAAAAAAGCGTCCTTACCATCGGCAAGAACGCTTTTTATAAGTTTATATATTTTAAAAATCACTTTGCAATGACCATACGCTTCGTATCCACTATATTACCATTGACCACCAATGAGTAACTATACGTACCCGCTGCAATAGTTCCGGCTTTGATTTGAAGTTGACCTGCGCCCATCTGTGCAATACGCTCACTGTGAATGAGTTGACCATTGGTATCAAAAATATTGACGACCGCCTGAGTTGCATCCGCAGGAACGTGATATTTGATAAGTGTATTACCATTAAACGGATTGGGTTGGTTTTGCTCCAAGTATGCGCCACGTCCGTCAAGGTTGATGCTTTGCGTATTGATAGTGCCGTTTGAATTGTTTAAGACCGCACTCATCATTTCTTTCATATCTGCCAATTCTTGTTCTAAACTTTCAATTTTATCCTGCTGTTCTTTGACGGCATTGATCAGCATGTACTTGATAGAAGATTCATTGATGTGCAGATATGTTTCCGATGATTTCTTTGTATTTGTTCTAACATCTATCTCCTCACCATTTTCAACAACTTCTATCTCCGTTTCTTCATATTTAAATTCTCCGACCAATTCGGGGGCGACTTTTCTAAGCTCTTGTGCATAAATACCGACATGCACCAACTCTGAATCTGTACCCGCTTTACCATTATAGTTGTAGGAGATAGGTGACAAGGCAAGCACTTCCTCTAATCCATAATCAAATTTTGTGGTATTGGTTTTCAAACGTTTATCACTTGTATTGAGCAATGTACCTGTATAACGTACTACCCCATTTACATCAAGTAATGCCGCTGCATTAGGATTAGTCGTTCCGATACCTACTCTACCCGATGAGGTAATCGCCATTCGGTTGGTAGAAGCTGTACGGAAATAAATAGAAGCCGCTTCGGTGGCTTGAATCAAGAACGGATTGGTGCCTCTGTGGAACATAATACTACTTCCCGCACCGGTATAAC
Organism: uncultured Saprospiraceae bacterium; assembly: GCA_938028705.1. Classification (GTDB taxonomy): domain Bacteria; phylum Bacteroidota; class Bacteroidia; order Chitinophagales; family Saprospiraceae; genus JAHDEO01. The sequence goes on from CALIZI010000120.1 coordinate 17,328, forward strand.
CAAATCGGAAACCATACAGAGGATAAGCAGTCGTACCAATACAATCAATGGCGGCAGTACCATTTCCTGTTCTGCCGGAGCCGATTCTCAAATAAGCCGCAGCGGTACCTGCATCCTGACCTACATTTAAGAAATTGCCACGCACATTGGCATTGCCATTGACATCCAGTTTTTGAGTAGGTGTGTCAATACCTATGCCTGTATGTCCATTAGGAGCTTTAACGTAAACTTGTGAAAAAGCTAACATTGGGAGAAGGGTCATTAAAATGATATAAATAATATTTTTCATAATGTACTATTTTAAAATGTTTGAATGATTTTTATAAAAAAAATGTTAGATAATATATTTGAGATATGTTATTGAGGACAATCTTCGATTTCGGCGGAGAAATCAGCGTTGGGTGTTACGGTAAACCCCTTTTCAAATATGATCGTTTCGCCGGCTTTAAATTCTACATCGGTACCTCCTAATATTATACCATTAGAATTTACTGTCGTATTTGCATGGTAGGTATCAGTAGTTACTATACCATTTGGCGTAAGTAAAGTAGGGCAGAGATTGATATCGAGTGTAGGGCATAGAATTATATCGCCGTTTTCATCATAAGGCTCAGTCAACAATCCCTCTACTTCCACAGTCAGCGTATCCATAAGGGTATTCGCATCTGTCACTATGACGGTATATTCGCCCGGAGTAAGGTTGGTAATTTCAGCTGTATTGGCAACATTATCAAGTTAAAATTAAAATACAAAAATTGAGTTATTATTTTGCATTAATTATATTCAATATTAATATAATATTTAATAATCATTAAATTACAAACATATTGAAATAAATATAGACTGCCCGACTATCGACTGATAGCCTTTATCTCTCCTCCGATTCATACATATTTTTCTCTACGATTTCACAAATAATATGCCCGATTAGGATATGACATTCCTGAATACGTGGTGTATCATCGGAAGGTATATTGAGTAAGTGATCGCAATATGCCTTGACAGCACCACCACTTTTTCCGGTCATCCCTACGGTGCTTATGCCTTGTGTGCGGGCTTGTTGGAGTGCGCGGATAATATTCGGAGAATTGCCGGAAGTCGAAATACCCATCAAGACATCGCCCTTGCGTCCTTTGGCGCGTATCATGCGTGCATAGATTTCGTCAAAGCTGTAATCATTTGCCACTGCCGTAAGGAAAGACGAATTGACATGCAGAGCCTCTGCGAAAAGCGGATTTCTCTCTAAATAAAATCTGCCGGATAGTTCCGCAGCCAAGTGTTGGGCATCGGAAGCACTACCGCCATTGCCGCAAAAAAGCACTTTGCCACCGTCTTGTAAACTTGTGGTCAATAACTCACTTACGGTCTGTATTTTTTTTATAAAAATCTCATCATTAAGTAGTTGTGATTTTAACTTAATACTTTCGCTGATAATATTTTTAATCTTATTATTCATCAGAAGTGATAGAGGAAGGGCAGGAGTCAGACCATTAAATTTTTTTCAAATATAGTACAAAGCGGGAGCATTGCATTAGGTTCTAATGGTCTGACTTCTGAGGGTGTATTAGTCTTAGACTTTGGGCAGAGGAAATTGGGGAATTGGGAAATTAGGTAATCCCGATAACTATCGGGACTTTTTTAGATTTTTACAAAAAAAATAATTACATGTTTTATTTTACGAATAAAATTTATTCAATTGATTATCAATGAATTGCGGTTTTAAACCGAATTTCCCAATTCCCTAATTCCCATTTTGTCCAAAGTCCAAATTAGTTACCAATAACTATTTTTTTGCAGAGAACGCCATTTTCAGAACTGACTTTAAGGATGTAAGTGCCTGCTGTGGCATTGGCTGTATGGAGTTCGGCAAGGTTGTTCCCTGTACCGAAATATTGTTGGAAATTCAAGACTGTTCTGCCTTGTATATCGTATAAAGTAATCTCTGCATCGAAAGGATCTAAGGTGTTGATTTCCAGTGTAATGGTTTCGTTACGATTAGCAGGATTCGGATATACGTCAAAGGATTCGACTGCTTCAATTGGCGTGACGGCTGTAGCCTCGTCTGTTTTGAAAGATGCGCCTTCGGTAAAATCAGTACAGACATAATGCTCGTTAAATGGTCTGATGCGCCAGTAGTGAGTCGTGTTAGCTGTCAAGCTGCTGACAGTAAGCGAATTGGTAGTCGCTACACTTTTGTGTACAGTAAAACTCGGACTAAAGTTGGGCAGACGATTGACTTCTACCAAATACATATTAGCACCTGCGGTAGCCTCCCAAGTCAATACGGTATTTTGTGGTGGTGAAATAGCTCCGTTGATAGGTGAAGTTAAGACGGACTGTGTAGTGACACTTGCTGTATTGGGCGAACCACCTGTAAAGGTGCGGTCCTCAATATCCGCTACCATGACCTCACCTTGCATGGTGCTGAAATGGTGTTGGTCACAATTAAAAAAATAACCCATATAATTTTCTTCATCCGGGTCAACGGGTTCTCCGTCAGGGTCAAAAGCGTCAGGTGTATAGTCACAGCTATTCCAACCCAATCCAAAACCATAATCAGGTGGCGTATCGCATATCCGGTCGGCGGCTATGGCACAGTTGCTGCCATCAGCAAATTCTACGCGAATATTATTACCGACAGTAGTAGGTGTAGGGTTGCTACTGTCATAATTTTCATTTTCCCAACCCCGAAAGGTGTGTTGAAGACTAAAAAAATGCCCCAATTCATGTGTCAATGCAAAGGATTCGCTATCAACTGTACATTTATCTATGGCAACATAATCTCCAAAAGGACTGTAAAAACCTAATATACCCGTACAACTTCCTGCTCCCGGTCCGCCATTAAATACTTCGCTGACAAAAATATTTATTGTATTGGGAATTCTGATACTTGCCGGATTGGAACTACCGTCTTTACCAATGAAATAATAATCCGAATCGTCAACATAACGAAACCCACCTTGTGTATGCAGGTAAAATTGGATTCCTATACTTGCAAAATTTTCGTTCAAAGCACAGAAAGCATCCAAAGCACTTGCTTCATCTACACGATTGGAGCCATCATCTTGTGCAAGTAGGGTCATCGTAACAGGTAGATACTGTACGCCACGCGATTCTAAAGAATTGACATTATTAATATTTCGGATAAGACGATCCATGCCTGCACCGTCCGGTGTACCGCATTCAAATCTAGTGTATTGTTGTGCAAATATGGTTGATGTCAACATGCACAAAACAATAATATAAGCAGTTTTTTTCATATTTATATAGTTAGGTGGTCGGTAATTAGTATCAGGCAGCTGAGATGAACTGACTGCTAATAACACTACTGACTAATAATTAACTTCTGTTGTACCGAGCCTTCTTCAAAATCAAGTTGTACGATATATAGACCTGTTGCCAGGTCTTGTACATTTACCGAATATAAATTAGCTGATGAAAGTACATTAATCTCTTGCCGATGGAGGAGTTGGCCGGTGACATTATACAAATTGAGCGTACCTGCCATACTTCTGTTACTTTGCAGTGTGACGGTTACAGATTGCTGATTCATTGCTGGATTTGGTGATACTTCAAAGGATTCAAGTCCTGTTACATCTTCTATATCTACGCTTTGGTCATTGGTCATAAAACTACCGCGAACTTCAATGCCCGGACAAGGTACAGCACCATTATAAGGTATGATCCGCCAGTAATAAGTTGTGTTAGCTGACAAGTCTGTACTGTTGTATTGAGTATCGGATACAAAATGCGATTCTATGGTAAAGCTGGGAGAAAAATTACTCAAACGATTGATTTCAAAATAATATATACTGGCATGTTCTACGGGAGTCCACGAAAACGACACATTATCATAAGGTTTTTCTTCGCCTTCAAGCGGTGAATTGAGTTGAGTGGTTTCGACGACAGGGCTGTAATTCGGTGGTGTATCAGGTAAGAAAGCCTGTCGATAGGTTTCTATATGGTCAGTGACGACTGCTTTTTGTCCGTCTGTAAATTTATCCAGACATCCATCATCAAAATAAGACATATAGTTGGTCGGGTCAGGATTAAAAGCTACGCTATCTCTGTCATATTGCATACAACCCGTTCCGCCCGGACAGTTCAATCCGCCCAGTGCATTATTATCCGGTGGGGTATCGCATATACGGTCTGCTTTTGTAGCACAATTCGAACCATCTACTTTTTCGCCATCAGTGACATATACGCCACAGTTATCTCCGGTGCCTTCAAGTCCAAAAAAAGTATGGGGCAGGGATAAGAAATGTCCGATTTCGTGAATCGTTGTTGCTGCATTAAAACAAGCACTGCTGTTCAGTGCCAACACATCATATTGTGGTGAATAATATCCGCACAATACTCCGTTGGGTTGGCTTGCCGGCGGCGGAAGTGTCTTGAACATATAGATATTCATGGTATTATCCACGTCATTGAGAAAAGTAATTGTACTCAGTGCGTTGTGTGTGGTCCAACTGGTGTTATCATGGTTGAGAATTTCATCTATGTATAAATTGACACCAAACTCTGCATAAAATTCAGTCACGTCACACATAAAATCAATGAAGGTAAATATATTGGCACCGCCTGAGCCGTCATCATTTCTCATATTGTGTACCGTAATCGGAAAGTCATATTCCATGCGGGAGCGTACCATATTACCTTGCAGGTATTTTTCAGTAGAGATTTGGACGCGGTCCATGATTTCATTCGTAAATTGTGTACCGCACCAATTACCTTGTTTTTCAGTTTGTGAGAAGCCTGAAAAACAGATAGTTATAAATAAAATAGTAAATAGTAGATTAAGATTTTTCATGTCAAATTTATTTAATATAGAACAAAAGTAAGAAAAATATTATCATTATGCTGTCCATAGACCGACAATTGTTGTATTGTTGACTGTTGTTGTAATATACAAAATTTTACTTTGCAAAATTCTAACAATAAAACTATACAACAATGCAACAATATGAAAAAGAACAAATTTTTTTCTACTTTTGTCCGATTTTTAAAATTACGTTCATTATAGTTCATGGTTCATAGTTGATAGTTCATAGACAAACGAGAGAAAAAACACTTATTTTAATCTATAAACTATCAACCATGAACCATGAACTAATATTTCAACTAATAAAATGAGTAAAGTTACTGTTGTAGGTGCAGGAAATGTAGGTGCTACCTGTGCCAATGTATTAGCACATGCAGATCTGGTCAAACAAGTTGTTTTGTTGGACATCAAAGGCGATTTTGCCAAAGGCAAAGCACTTGATACCAACCAGCAAGGTTCGGTGGACTACTATAGCACCAAGACTATTGGTACGGATGATTACGCACATACTGCCGGTTCGGATATTGTCGTTATTACGGCAGGTATTCCGCGCAAGCCGGGTATGAGTCGTGACGACCTTATCTCTACCAATGCAAAGATTGTTTCTTCCGTGACCAAATCTATCATGGAACATTCCCCAAATCCAATTATTATCGTTGTGTCTAATCCGCTTGATGTGATGACCTATGCTGCCCACAAAGCATCGGGGCTGCCTTCGTCGCGTGTTATGGGTATGGCGGGTATTCTCGATACGGCGCGTTATCGTGCCTTCCTGTCTATGGAATTAGGCATTTCGCCAAAAGATTTTCAAGCAGTACTTATGGGAGGACACGGAGATACCATGGTTCCCCTACCACGCTACACCACTGCGGCAGGTATTCCGATTACCGAACTCATTGATGCCGACAAGCTAGATGCCATAGTAGAGCGCACCAAAAAAGGCGGCGGAGAACTCGTCAAACTCATGGGAACTTCCGCATGGTATGCTCCCGGTGCCGCTGCTGCCCAAATGGTACAAACCATTCTGCGTGACGAAAACCGCATCTTTCCCTGCTGTGCCAAACTCGACGGGCAATACGGTATCAAAGATATGTTTTTGGGTGTTCCTGTCAAATTGGGCAAAGAGGGCATCGTTGAGATACTCGAACTGAAACTCAATAAGGACGAAATGGCACTGCTTAATAATTCTGCTGAACATGTCCGCGAAGTTATTGGAACATTTGAGGCGATGAAGATATAAGGAGTAACGAGTAGTGAGTATAGAGTAGCGAGTGTGAGAGTGGAGAGTTGTGTGGAGAACATGGCTGTCCACTTTTGTTTTTTTTAACCCAAGTTGAATATGTAGGCCCCAAGTTTTTTATGTGGTATAGTTGTCAGACGAATTCTTTTTTTGAAAACGAAGATCTTATCAAATATCGGTGCATTATAAAACAACATTCGTCTGACAACTCTCCCCGCTCTGATTTTTGGGAACTACATATTCAACTTGGGTTAGGACTTTCAACAACAAAACTCAAGTTGAATATCTGTGCTTTTTTACAAAGAAAAAGGTCACTCCGACAATACCGGAGTGACCTTTATTATGATAAAACTGAGAACTCATTTTTCAATCAGGAAAAAGCAACTTCTTTTTCTCTCTGACGAATACTCACCACACCAACAATCAACATCAATAAAGCGAGTATAATCAAACTCCATTCGCCGAGCGTAGGTATCTCTTGTATTACACAATCAGCGGTACTTTCAAAAGCACCAATATCTCTGACACCACCCTCAACGGCTGAACCGTTTTGTGCAGTGGCATTATCTGCTGAATTACCTGCATCAATAGCCGAACTCATACCGCACAACAAAGCGTGGGTTTGAGTAGGTCCGCCGTTATCTGCCAAAGGCGTAAGACCTGCACTGCCGATTAAATCCGAACTTTGAGCGGGAAATACTCCGGCATCATCTTGCCCTACAAGATTAAAACCATTGGAAACCAAATTGGCTCCGGCTACATCCTGTCCTGCACCGCCGGATGTATTGTCCGCTACTATTGAACTCAAAAGACTAACTGTATTTGAAAGATTGTTGATGCCACCACCGTTTCCGGCTGCGCTATTATTCGCAATTGTTGTGGCATTAATCGTAATCATTCCGTCGTCGTTGTTGACACCACCGCCTGTTCCGGTACTTGTGTTGCCCGATACGGTCGTATAATCAGTCGTAATCGTACCACCTGCGACATTCTGAATACCACCACCTGCACCGGCTGCACCGTCAGTGATGTTATTAGAAATCGTGGTGTAGGTAATATTAATCGTACCACCATTATTGAATACACCGCCACCGCCTTGGTCGGCAGGGTCACCGCTTGCTGTGTTGCCATCTATGGTTGTAGTGGTGATAGTCATCACGCCGCTACCGTTCCATACGCCACCACCTTCGGCTGAGGCTGTATTGCCATTGATAGTGCTTTGTGCAATATCCATATCGCCGGGACCTGTGATGTGAATACCACCACCATTTCCGGGAGATGCGCCCGTGCTGTTATCATTGATAATAACATTTGTAATCGTCACGACTGTACCTGCGCCTGAATTGTCTTCAATACCACCACCTGCACGTACAGATGTATTGCCATTTATAGTTGTGTTGGTTACGGTCAATGTTCCGCCTGCATCATTCAAGATACCACCACCGCTACCGGCTGCACCGTCAGCTACATTATTATTAATGGTACTCATATCAATTACAATCGTACCACCTGCGTTGAAAACACCACCACCGCCTTGGTCGGCACCTGCACCGGAAGCTGTATTATTATTAATCGTAACATTGGTAACAGTCATTACGCCTGTACCGTTCCACAGTCCACCGCCTTCGGCGGCTGCTGTATTGCCATTTACTGTACCACCTGAAATATCTAAATCGCCGGGTCCTGTGATGTGAATACCACCACCATTTCCGGGTGAGCCACCTGTTGTATTATTATCAATAATGCAATCGGTAACAACGAAAGTCGTACCTGCGCCGGAGTTATCTTCGATACCACCACCTGCGCGTACTGATGTGTTACCTGTGATAGTTGTATTAGTTACGGTCAAATTTCCACCTGAATCATTCAAGATACCACCACCACTTCCGGCTGCGCCATCTGCTACATTATTGGTGATTGTTGACATATCAATGATGACTGTACCGCCTACATTGAATACACCACCACCGCCTTGGTCGGCACCTGCACCACTTGCTGTATTGCTGTCAATGGTTACATTCGTAACGGTCATCGTACCTGTACCGTTCCACAGTCCACCGCCTTCGGCTGTTGCTGTATTACCATTTACTGTACCACCTGAAATATCTAAATCGCCGGGTCCTGTGATGTGAATACCACCACCATTTCCGGGTGAGCCACCTGTTGTATTATTATCAATCGTACAATCGGTAACAACGAAAGTCGTACCTGCACCGGAATTATCTTCAATACCACCACCTGCACGTACTGATGTATTGCCTGTGATGATGGTATTCGTGACGGTCAGGCTTCCACCTGCATCATTCAAAATACCACCACCTGAACCGGCTGCACCGTTGGCTACGTTATTGGTAATTGTACAATTGTTCACATTGACGACACCGCCGCCACCAACGTTGAAAATCGCGCCACCGCCTTGGTCTGCACCTGCACCGCTGGCTACGTTGGTATCAAAAAGAACGCCATCTACATTCGCAACACCATTGCCATTCCAGAAACCACCGCCTTCGGCTGCGGCTGTATTGCCTGTGAATGAACCGCCTGTGAGGTCAATATCGGTCGGTCCGGTGATGTGAATACCACCACCGTTGCCGGGAGCTGCGCCCGTAGCGTTGGTATCGAATGTACAATTAGTAATCGTGAGCATTGTACCTGCACCGGAATTGGATTCGATACCACCACCTGCGCGTGAAGCTGAGTTGCCTGTAAAAGTAGAACCTGTAACAACAAGGTTTCCACCTGTGGCATTGAGAATAGCACCACCGCTACCGGATGCACCCGTAGCTGCGTTGTTGACAAACATTGAATTGGTGACTGTCACCATACCGCCTGTATTGTGAATCGCGCCACCGCCTTCGATTGCTGCTGCACCTGCTGCTGTATTGCCATTGAACATGGTATTGCTGACGGTCAATGTTGTATTGACGGAAAGGATGGCACCACCACTGACGGCTGCTGCTCCATTGATGAGGCTCATATCGGCTACATCAACTGTTCCGGCATTTTGGATGTCAAAAATACCACTCGCACCACCACCGTCAACGATGGTTACGCCCATTCCGTTTCCGGTAATGGTAACGGCTGCTGCGAAGCTAATAGCACCACTCGTAAGTACAATAGGTGTACCATCAGTAGCTGCTGCGAATACAATGTCATCACCCGCAACGGCTACGGCTGCAGCATCGCGAAGCGAACCTGCACCCGCATCGGCTGATGTGGTGACTGTGATAACTGCCGCATTTGCGGAGAAGGAAAATATTGCCATAAATAGCAATACTGACATAGAACGTATTAGTCTTTGGTTCATGGTCATAAAAATTTTAGTTTGATACTTTTCGTAGTTGGAAGGGGAAGGTTTCGGAAAAGTTTTATGTTAATAAATTAAGTTCAATATTATATTTACGAAGTAAAGTATTCATTCAGTTTTTTTCGTTGCAAAAATAGCAAAATAATATTGAGTATATTAATTTTTTAATTTTTAAAAAATTCATTTTCAGATATTTATTAAATAATTAATAAATTATGCAATAAAAATAAATTTAAATACGCTTTGAGCGTAAAACGATTTTGTAAATCGTCATTCGAGTATGGGTAGGACGCTTTACAAAATCGTCTCACATAATTTACTGTTTGACAAAACGCTTGCTCGTCAATTGGTCTTTGGTGGCAACGCTCAAAAAATAGATGCCGGACGGATAAGCACTTACCTCAAAAGTAAGCGGTACCGCACCTGAAATCTGCATAATTTGCTGATGCACAATCTGCCCCGAACTATTAAAAATACGGACATCTGCATCACCGATTTCATCCTCAAATTGTAGGTAAATATAGTGCCGGGCAGGGTTCGGAAAGATAGCAAATGAGGGCATTTCGGGCTGTGTGATGGAGACAAGGCAGCCTGTTTCTTGTGGCGTATTGCATCCGGTACTATTGCCGTATATATCGTAAGTTCCCATATTTTCCAGATAATTACAAATGCTCGGTACGCCACAGAGGGCAAGGTTGGGATTTTCAAACAAGCGGAGGTCGGTAATAGAAGTGTGGTCGATATTGTCAAGACCTGTGAGGGCGGTCAGGTTGGCGTTATTATCGATGTCGAGATAGCCGCCGATTTGAGTGAGGTTTTGGAGTGCCTCCAAGCTGGCGAGGGCTGCGCTGAATTGCACGATGAGATTGCCACCAATCGTATTGAGTTGATTCAACCCGTCGAGACTCGTGATACCCGAATTGAATTGTAGAATTAGATTGCCCTCTATGCCCGTCAGCCCTTCCAATCCACTCAAATCCGTGAGGGCATTATTGACGGATAAGCGCAATTCGCCACCAATGTTGTTGAGTTGTTGCAGCCCGTCGAAGTTGGTGAGTACGCTATTGTTGGCAAAAGAAAAATCGCCGCCAATCGCGCTGAGATTATCCAGTCCACTCAAGTTCGTCAAATCGGAATTGAACTGTACTCGTAGGTCGTCGTCGATAGTTGTGAGGGCATCCAAACCGGATAGTTCTGTCAGAGTACTTCGGGAAATATTGAGTGTACCACCGATACTGTTCAGACTGTCCAAACCATTCAGATTGTTCAAGTTGTCATTAGAATCTATACGTAAATCCCCCTCAATTAACCGAATCTGACTAAGTGGCGCAAGGCTCTGAATATCAGACGCAAGACCAAACATACCTATCTCTACATTGCCCTCTATTTGGGTGCAGTTGGGATAGGTCATCGCAAAATCTTCTAATTCTTGTTGAGAAAGGAAGAGGATGTCGTCTGGCGGGCATTGGGCGTGGGCATTTAGACAGTAGATTAAGCCGAGTAGTAGGTGTAGAAGTGAATATTTCATTTTTATTTACTTAAAAATTTAGTAGTGCTTGGCTAACTGGACTTTGGATATTTTGGGAATTGGGAAATTGGGTTTTAAATCGTAATAGTTCATTTAATATGTTCGCCAAATTGAAAATTGAAAATTGAGAGTTGATAATTAATTTATTTTTTATTTCATAAAAAACTTAAAATTAAATAATTACAAATTATAAAATAAAATTAGCTATCAATTATACATTCTCAATTCTCAATTTGGCGAAGACATTGTTCATTATCAGTTTTTTTATTAAAAATGAAGTCAAAAAAGTGTCAACTACTTTTCTGCGAAATTTAAACATGCTCTAAAGTCATTTTACCTATTACAAAAATGGATGACCGGAAAAATCCAGTCATCCACTTTATAAAACCGTGTTCCTAAAAGCGGATAATCCGCTTTGTTGTACCTAACACTATGAGAACTTTTTTGTAACCTCAACTGCAAGTAAAAATTGCAGTTGCCATCTATTTTTGAACAATAAATTTCTGTTGTATCGTAATCGGTTCATTACCGTTTTTGATAAAATACACGCCATTCGATAGCTCGCTGACATCAATATCTGCCTGATTTTTACCTACTGAAGAAGTGACAGCTTGAGTAGCCACCAATGCCCCCAAAGTATTGTAAATATACAACTGCGTTGGTGCGCCTTCGGCACTTTCAAAAGTCACTTGAAGGAGGTCTTTGACCGGATTGGGATAAACTATTGTTCCGGTTGACGGCTTTCTGTTGAGGACAGCATCTTTGATTTCGTCATAAACGCCCTGATTCACCACAGGTGCGCTCATTTGCAGACCTTCTACGGGCGGTATGCCCTCGTCGTCGTCTTCACTCACCAAGCCGAGTGTGCCTACATAGAGGTCACCACTACAAGGTCCATCGCCGCTATGCGGAAGCGCGACATACGGGAAGGCAGTTCTGAAATTCAAGTCGTTGGACTCTACGCCTGTCGTGTAAGTGAGTACATCCACGAGGTCTTGCGTAACGGGGTTGGGTCCGCCTGCGGTATAGTCGTCATAAAACAGCCCGATTGCTGCCAGAACAATACCCGATACTGCCTGCAATTCGATGAGCGTTACATCATCTTCAAGTCGTCTTCCGTTAGGAAATCCATCCATATTCGGGATGAGTTGGAGGGCAGCACTGCCGTTGTAAGTCGGGTCAGTAAGTCCGAGTACAGCGGCTTGTATGAGTCCGAGTTGGCTAAAGGCAGGGTCGTTACGGTCTGTCGGTGGTACTGCCATATTGAGACGCAGCATATCACCGCCATTCGGCAAAAAGTTGTTTACAAACGGTTTACCTGCCGCGAGTGGGTTGCCGCCTTTTCCGGTAGCAAGTTGGTAAGGTGGAAAATTGGGTACGCCTGTATGAAAAGCGGGCCAAATATCCACCGAGCGCGGTTGTCCGGCTGCGGGTAGTAAGAGTGTACCAAAAATAGCATCATCAAGAGCGGTACCGGCTACTGCGGCAGAGCCTTTGAGCGGAAATAGTCCGTCGTTGCCATTACCAAAATCAAATGCTTGGAGCGAGTTGCGTTGTACCCGTAATGGAGTAAAGGAAGGTACTGCACCACCGAACAAGGCATCATCCATATAGAGTGCGAGTTCGGGATTGTAGAAATATTGGTCGAGTGTTGTTTCTGCAAACTCGTCGTGCGGACTGATAGCATTCCAGAAATCTTTGCGTCCGATTGGAATGACAGCTTCGTTGGTCAAAGGCATTCCAAGACGCGATACCTGCACCCATTGTCCGGTGTGTCTTTCGCCTTGTGGCGTGAGGGTTCTGAATTTGCGACGGCTGGCAGATGCCCATACACCGATGACATAATCAGAATCCAAGATGCTCGTTGGTGTGGCAGGTGCGCCCGCTTTGAGCAAATCAGTGATTGGCACTTGAATAGCAATCGTACTGACATTATAACAAGCGACACCGTCTCTCGGTGCTTCACCGTTGGCACGTGGCGCATCGCCTAAGTCAAAAATACCACCCAAATCTACAAAAAACGGGTCATCAGATGTACCACAAAATACGCGCTCTCCGGTAGAGGCATTCGTAATAGCATTGTTTGAAATAGTCGCATAAGGCATACCCAATCCAATAGGAGATTCAATCGAACGGTCACCAATATTGGGTGGCGGTACTATACCTCCGCTGATGATTCGGCTGAAAAATGCACCATTGTTAGTACTTTTGAATGCCTTATAAGTTGTCTTGAGATTTTCTGCACCCAAGCGAATGGGGAAGAACGTCGAAGGGTCTTCGTTTTCCTGACTGAATACGAAGCGATAGATGATTTCGTCGCCCGGAATGGTCGCGTCATTGTCAATGTGTATTTCGTATGAAATGTTTTCTCCGAAGGAATAATAATTGGGACCGCCATGCGGCAATTGTGCAGGCACGTAGGTCGCAATGAGCGTGACCATGCTTGGGTCGTCAGGACTGACGAAGGCATAGACATCTACATTATCTGCAAGGGGGTCGTTGGCGATGAGTGGTGCTTCTCTGTGACTCGATGCCGTAGCTGCAAAGTAGCCGAAGAACATCAACGCCAGCACTAAGGTATTCAGGGAATACTTGGTTTGGAATAGTTTTCTCATATTTACTATTTTTGAATTTTATTTATAGAGCAAATGAAAATATCATCTTTACGATGTGTATGCCGGTAATGCCGGAGTGATTTAGATTTTTGGGAGGATTACCTACCAGACATTTTGTTGGTTTTTGAATAAATACTTCACATTATTTTACAGGCGCATTGCACCGACCCCATTTGTAACACTCCCAAAGAAACCCAATCAAGCTGCGTAGCTGCGTCACCCTTTGATACGTTTCAATAGTGCCGACGCTATGCGCCTTAGGAGACTTTACTTAATACTTATTACAAATGGTGTCGTCGCTACGCGCCTATTTTGAAACATTTATTGTGAATCCAATTCAATATTCGACAAGCGCATGTGTGATATTTTGATATGAAATTATTGATTACAAATAATTATTTAAATTTTTTATAATAAATTAATTTCAAATAAATTATGAGAAAATTATTGTCGTTTGACATCTTAAAAATGCCTTACGACTTACGTTTATTCTCCAATTCAAATCTAAATGTTACATCACAAAAGAAGACGTTTAATTTGCTCTGATTTTACTTATTAATATCAGCTTGTAAATTTGTCAAATCGGGATGTTGGAAGTTGGTTTTTGAAGCCACTTTGAGGTGTTGTTTGGCTTTTTGTATATCACCTATTTTTTGATAATATTTTGCCATAGACATGTTGACCTCAATGTTTTCGGGGCGCATGTTGTATTCATTATCCAAATATTTTTTGGCTTCATCGTCTCTATCGGTCAGCGACAATAAGGTATTGGCATAATCCAAATCCATATTGTGTCCGCTTTTTCTATCATCTTCAAACATCTCGTCAATATCTGCCATGATTTCCGCGAATTTTTCCGTCTGATTTTTCGATTTATATATTTCGGCAAGTTGAATATAAAAACCAATTTCGGGTATTACCGCGATAGCTTGTTCCAATAAATGAGTAGCTTCATCCAACTTTCCTTCGTCTGATTTGAGTTGGGCAAGGGCAGCCGTGGCAAAAGGATAATTTTCGCGGTGTGCAAGTATATCTTCGTAAGTTGCACGGGCATTTTCGGTGTTTCCGTACATGCGGTAGAGGTCGCCGAGTGTGAGTTGTGCCCAAGCGGTTTCCTCACTTCCGGGATAACCGGCTTGTACGGCGTACTGCATGATTTCGATAGCACCTTGCGTATCGCCATGCAATTCGCGTAGGTAAGATGCCCGCGAGTAGGAGCGCAAATCGGGTCGAATATCCATCATCCGGTCGGTAGCTTTTACAGCATTTTCGTAATCGCCCATTTCCAGATACGCATCTGCCAGTACACCGTGAGCCTGTGCGTTATAATCGTTCATTTCAATAGCTTCTTTGCTGATTTCCAATGCTTTATCAAATTGATGCAAAGAAAGTAATACGCCGGCTTTGAGCGTGAGTGCGCTGAATTTGAGGTCTTCGTCCAATTCTTTATCGCTCAATAATTTTTCAATAATCTCTAAGGCAGCCGGATAATAATGCCCGTGTTCGCCCGTAATACGCGCTTCCGAAACGAAGAGTGCCGCAAGGTTGTAATGCGCCATAGGGTCGTTTTTGTCAACGATTTTATTTCTACTGGCAACATAGATATTCTGACGGTCTGCCCATTCACTGCCGGATTGCAGGTCTTTATTTCTATCCAACAATTTGGGTATGGCATTGATAGCACTTATTCTGTCAGTGGGAGCATCTTTACCTTTGAAAAGCGTAAACGCCGCTACTGTCATTGCCACTGCCAAAAAGAGGATAATCTTGAGTTGATTCATGGTGAATGTTTCTTTATTCGTTTTATGATTTTTTATACTTTATGTTTTTAAACATTCGTAATGACGATTTTAGCTATCCAGTTTTATTGTTCCGCGACGGCTAAAGTCGTCGGTACACAGAGAGGACGATTTACAAAATCGTTTTACGTGTAAGGCACAAGGCATCCTTGGATACCTTGTGCGAAAAAATCAAATTAAATCCTGAAAATGAATGTACGTTTGTATTTCTATGATAAATCAACTGTATTCGTGTGCCTCTTCTCCTTTGCTACTGCGTATGCCGACAACTCCGGTAATTGACATCAGCAAAGCGAGTATAATTAATCCCCACTCACTCACTGTCGGTACGTCTTGCGGATTGGCGGAACAGGCATCGGGGGCAGTAATTTCTTGTGTAAGTGTACACGTCGGATTGTCGTTGCTAGTGACGGTAATCGTGAATGTCGCACCATTAGCGGGTACGCCCATGATGATGAGTGGCGAGCCATAAGTACCATTGGCAGTAATATCGCCTGATACGGTGTAATCTCCCGTTGTATTGTCGCCTACCGGATTGATAGTGAGGGAGAATGTATCATCATTAGCGGTATCGAAGTCGCCGGTAGTGCCTGCATTGTCGCAGGGGCTTGCTTCCAAGCCCAAGTCGTTGATACAGGCTGCCATCGTCTCGCACGAACCTACTTCAATACAAGCTCCAACCGTTGGGTTGTAGCCTGTATTGACTACGGAAATCGTACCTGCATCACTAATCATGACTTCTATCCAACCGGGATAGGTGTTGCCATCGCCGGCAGTAAATTCTACGCCGATGAAGTGGTTTTGTCCGGCAGCAAAATTGCCGGCACCGGGGTTACTTGGGAAATTGGTATCCATGTAGGGACCGAGGGGTCCGGGATTGGAGCCCAATTGGCTTGTCGTGAAGAAACATGGCATTGTGGTGCCAGCTTCAAATATGTCAGCTACCGTCATTATGTTGGCGAAAGCCACGCTGTTGGCGTAGCTACTGTACAAGCCATACAAACCACATGATGTAGCGACACCTGCACCTGCACATACCGAACCACTTGTACCTACGGGTACGGTAATCGCGAGATTATTGTACGGTTCGAGATAGACGGAGTTGAAGGCGAATGTACCCAACTGCGTGTAGAATTGTTTGACGCTGTAAGAGAGTGGCAATGTACCGCAGGTAGCACCTACGTAGTAGCTGGCTGTACCTAAAGGAAATGGTCCGGTTTCGATACAGAGTTGTGTGGATGAATTGGAGAGTACGTTGTAAGCACCAACGGCAAAATCCACCACGCCATCGCCATCAAAATCTATTTGTGTGACGGTGCCGTTCTCGAAATTGCCCGGCATATCGGGCATGACGCTCACGGCTTCGCATTGTGCATTGGCATCGGGCGAAAAGGCAACAAAGGCTGCCGCCATACCGGAGTATGCGGCTAATCTTGATGCAAGATTGCCAACGATATTTTTACTATGTATATTTGATTTATTCATAATGTTATTGGATTATTTGATTAATTTGTTTGTTTTCTGTTTTTGAATCGGGCAGCGGCAGCTTTGCTTTTAGCCGTTCTTTCGGCTTTTTGTGCTTCCATACGGGCAGCTACTTTTGGCTTTATTTTGCTATATAGTGCTGTCTTTTTTTGTGCAGAAAGTGGCTTGCCGGAGTTGGCTTTGCGAGTAGCCGTCTTGGCTTTGGTAGCTTGAGTAGTTGCCTTCTTATTTTGGATGTAGGCTTTGTACTCGGAGGGTTTGGTGGTTCTTTTCATCTGGCTTTGTGCAAAGGCACTGCCGGATATTATAACCATAAGTAGTATGATTAATGGGAATGATTTGGATTTTTTCATTTTTTATATTTTTTAATTAATTTTCTTAAAAACTGAAAATGAGGGGAAATGAAGGGGAGAAATTTTGAGAAAAAATTAAACTCAATATATTACTTACGAACTATAAGGTGTGTTTGGATTTTTTTTACCAAAAAAAAATGTATTTATTTTATTTGTTGGATATATCAGAAATTGAATGATAATTTTGCGTTTGTTTTTTACCAAACATTAAAAATATTTCAATGGAAAATATAGAAAAGTGGATACCTTATATTATCAGTATTGCTATCATCATTATTGTATCAATTATCATTGCTCGTATTTTAATTGGGATAATCAATGCAATGATTAAGCGAGAGCAACGACAAGCAAATCCGAATGTGACGCAGTTAAATTTTCTGAAAAATTCGGTTCGGGTCGTCATTTATTCGGTGGCTACAATAATGATTATCAATACGATACCAACGCTAAAAAGTCTTGGTACCGCACTGTTTGCCGGAGCGGGTATCTTGGCAGCTATCATTGGTTTTGCTTCTCAACAGGCATTTGCAAATGTGATAGGCGGTATTTTTATCATCCTGTTTAAGCCCTTTCGGGTGGGCGATACGATTGAGATTGGTGGTTCGGTAGGCAGGGTGTTGGATATTACGCTGCGGCATGTGGTGATTCGGGATCTGGAAAATCGGCGGATTATCATACCGAATAGTCGCGTAAGCGAAGAAAAAATTATTAATAGTACAATTGACGATGAACGGATTTTGAAACATATTACTTTTGGTATCAGTTATGAGTCGAATATTGATAAAGCAATGGAGATTATTCAAGAGGAAATTCGACAGCATCCTTATTATTTGGATAATCGGACGGAGGCAGAGCGCGAAGCTAATGAGCCAAGTATTAGAGTGAAAGTGATTGCGCTGTCAGATTCGTCGGTAGATTTGAGGGCATTCGCATGGGCACAGACCAATCCAAAAAGCCTTGAAATGGAGTGGGATGTGCTAAAATCCGTGAAGGAGCGTTTTGACCGCGAAGGCATTGATATTCCTTATCCGCATCGTACTATCGTGCAAAAAAATAAGTAAAACGAGCTGATAGCCCGTTTTACTGGATTTCATTTGTTTTTTAGCCAAGAACACAATTAAAATTCAATTTCATTTGATGTCGGAAAAATTACCAACACATATTACTTACGAAAATAAATCTCACATTGGATTTTTTTTGTTAAAAAAAAGCTATTTTTGTCGCACCCAAAAAATCATATAACCATACAGAATTTTAAATTATTGAATAATAAACATACAAATACGGAGTCTAAAATTGTCGCTTTGCTCAAGCAAAGGGACAAGGAGGCTATTGAGTTGTTGTATGAGCATTATTCGCCGGCACTTTATGGGATGATTCTGAAGATAGTTTCGTCAGAAGCCCTTGCACAAGAGGTACTTCAGGATGTTTTTGTGAAAATCTGGAAAAATGCCGACAAGTACGATACCGACAAAGGAAGGCTGTTCACATGGTTGGCACAAATCGCCCGAAATGCCGCCAAAGATACCCTGCGTTCGAGCCGTCACAAGCAAGACATCAAAACCGATAGTCTCGCTGACAACGTAGGTAATGACAGTTCCCTTTCCCACAATCCACGCATTGCAGACTCCGGGCTTCGCAAAACCATTGATGGTCTGGATGAAAAATATAGAGAAATAATAGACCTGTTGTACTTTCAAGGCTATAGCCATTCGGAAGCGGCAAAGGAATTGAATATACCCATAGGTACGCTCAAATCAAGGGTGCGAAAAGCCATCCTTGAATTGAGAAAATTATTGGGTAACGAACTGATAACTATTTTATTAATCATAAAAACAATAACGAATTTGTAATCGTTTTAGATGAATAAGTGAATATTCAGGAATACATAGCATCAGGAATTTTGGAGCAATATGTGCTTGGCAGTCTTTCTTCGGGAGAGGAAAGAGAAGTCTTGGCGAATGCTGCCCAATATCCCGAAATCCGCGCTGAACTCGACAAAATTGAGGCGGCATTGGAGGAGTATGCCATGCGGAGTGCCATCACGCCACCCGAAGGACTGAAAGCCGATATTCTAAAAAAAATAGATGACAACTCGTCCTCTGCACCAAGACGACGAAACGACGATACATCCGACAAATCAGGTGGTGGTTTCTTAGCTACGCTACTCTCTTGGTTGCCTTATATTTTGTTGCCTTTATTAGTGTTGACAGCTATATGGGGTTATTTCGGGCATCAAGGCAATAAAGAAGCACAAGAAGCCCGACTAAAAATGGGGCAAGACCTCACCGACTGCCGCACAAAAAGCGGAAACTTGAGGGATACGATTAATTTTTATCGTGCCGCCATCAGGTTTGTAAATGACGAAAACACCCGTGCCATTGCTATGAAGGGCAACGAAAAACTGCCGGGTGCTTCTACTACGATACACACGAATACAGCATTTAAAATCACTTATTTTGCCGTCAATGAACTGCCCGAACCACCCGAAGGCAAACAATATCAACTATGGGCTATCAAAAACGGTACTCCACAAAGTCTAGGCGTATTTGATATTTCGCCCGACCCGATTGCGGTAGATTATGTGTCGAGTCCTGACGCTTATGCTGTTAGTCTTGAACAAAAAGGTGGTGTCGCTGTGCCTACCGATGTGCGGATTGTGGGGGCAGTGAAGTCTTAGTGGCTTTAATAATTTTCTTCAAAGCTATTCTTTAAATTTATAAAAATAAATCGTATTTGTTTTTACATATTGTGTGGGTTGGTGTATTTTAGTATAAAAAAATACATAGTATAAAAATAAATAATTAATCATTACCGATTAATCACTTCATGTTGAGGGAAAACTTCGTAAGCCATTTCCATAGCGGTATTAAAAGAAGTGCGATTGAGTTGAGTATCAACCTTGGTGCGGTCAAAATAGGAGAGTAGATTTTCGGTTGCCATATTTCCGGTGAGTTTATCTTTTGCCATAGGGCAGCCGCCATAGCCTTTCATTGCCGAGTCAAATCTTCGGCAGCCGTTTTCGTACGCTGCGACAATTTTTTCTTCCCAATTATGCGGTGGCGTATGCAGGTGTGCGCCAAAAGTAACATCCGGATAAGGCGGTATCAGATTGCTGAAAAGGTAGCTGATATTTTCGGGCGTAGAAACACCGATAGTGTCAGAAATAGAAAGAATTTTGATGCCCATTTCGGCAAGTTCGTCCACCCAATGTTGCACAATTTCGACATTCCATTCATCGCCATAAGGATTGCCAAACCCCATAGAGACATAGACCACCAATTGTTTATGATGCTTCTGGCAAAGGTCTTGAATATCTTGTACACGCTTCACCGATTCGGCGATAGTTGCATTGGTATTACGCACCTGAAAAGTCTCTGAAATAGAAAAAGGATAACCCAAATAGGTGATTTCGTCAAACTGTACAGCATCATTTGCACCGCGTTGATTGGCTACGATAGCGAGCAATTTGGACTTGGTCTTATCAAGGTTCAGTTTGGAGAGTACTGCGGCGGTATCCTGCATTTGCGGAATGGCTTTGGGCGATACAAAACTCCCAAAATCAATCGTATGAAAACCGATGTCAAGCAGCGTATTGATATATGCTGCCTTTTTTTCGGTCGGTATAAATTCCTTGATGCCTTGCATCGCATCGCGCGGACATTCTATGAGTTGTAACATATATTCAGATTGTTTTATTGCTAAATTGTTTTATTGATAATTTTTGAGAATAGTGCGACAATAAAACAACACAACAATTCAGCAATAAAACAATATAAAATCTATACACAAAGGTAAGGTTTTTTTAGCGATTTTTGCGCTGTTAATAACATTTCAACATTGCACTTGTTACCATTAAGACAACTGCTATCTTTATCTCGAAAAATGAATATACGAATTGACGAATCACGACATTATTATGAATAAAACACTGTGGACTTTTGTAGGCTTTGTCCTTTTTATAACCGGTATGATTGCTTTGGTATTGAGTTTGGTCGGCGTAGAACTGGTCTTTTTAAATTGGCTGCAAGAACTTGGCGGCTTGATTGCTTTTTTGGCTAAAGTAAGTTTGGTGGTAGCGGGTGTAGTCGTAGTGGCTTTGGCACGAACAGATTGGGAACAATCGGAAGAAGAGTTTGAAAGAGAAATTTAAATATATTATTTTATTTAAAATACAAGAAACAATGAACTTGAATAATTACTGAAAAAAAATTAATCACTAATTTGTTATATCGTTTTTAAAAAGTGTATATTTGCAGCCGAATTTATAAAACACACTATACGGCGAGGTAGCTCAGCTGGTTAGAGCGTCGGATTCATAATCCGGAGGTCGAGAGTTCAAGTCTCTCTCTCGCTACAAAGCTCCTGATATTCAGGGGCTTTTTTTATGGAAATTCCAAAAAAGAAATTCTAATTCAAACATGTCTCGTCTAATATTTCTGAAAACTAGCACCCTCGCATCATATCGAAACTAAGCACTACAACACTACGAACCAAGAACTTTTTTAAATAAAAAATTATAATGCCTGTAAATCGCAATGCTTTAATTCGTTTTAGAACGATAGATAAATGTCTGCAAAACCGTTTTCGTAAATGGACTTTAGAGGACTTGATTGATGCTTGTTCGGAGGCATTGTATGAGTACGAAGGTATTGACAAAGGAGTGAGTAAACGCACCGTGCAGGGCGATATTCAGATGATGCGAAGCGACAAATTGGGCTATAATGCACCGATAGTAGTACGCGAAAAAAGGTATTACACTTACGAAGAACCGGACTATAGTATTACGAATATTCCCTTAACAGAACAGGACTTGGGAAAGCTAACCGAGGTGGTAGAGATACTTCGACAATTCAAAGGATTTTCACACTTTAAGGAGTTGGACGGTATGGTACAAAAACTCGAAGACCATGTGCATACCCAAAAGACCAAACAACGCCCAATTATTGATTTTGAAAAAAATGAAAACCTAAAGGGCTTGCAATATTTGGATGTCTTGTATCAAGCGATTTTGCATAAAAGAGTATTGCGGGTCAGCTATCAATCTTTTAAGGCAAAGCTACCACAAGAGTTTTTGTTTCATGCTTATTTGTTGAAAGAATTTAACAACCGTTGGTTTTTATTGGGCGCACAAGGCGAGCAAGAAAAAGTAATGACCTTGGCTTTGGATAGAATTGTCAGTATAGAGCAGGACGAAACAACACGCTACCGCGAAAATGAAAATTTTGACCCTGCAACGTATTATAAAAACACCATAGGTGTAACAGTCAATGAAGGTGCAACAATACAAAAAGTAGAAATTCTTATTGACAAATATAATGCACCTTATGTCCTTACAAAACCTTTGCACCACACGCAGAAAGTATTGGAGACGACCAAAGAAGGAGTCATGATACAAATAGAAGTCATCATTAATTTTGAATTGGAACGATTAATTTTAGGTTTTGGAGATGGCATGAAAGTCATCAAGCCAAATCATTTGCGTAAGCGGATGATAAAGAAATTTGAACAGGGATTGGAGAATTATAATTGAAAGGGAATTTTACCACTAAGTTCACTAAAAGCACTAAATCAAGCTAACATGAAAGAAAACTAAGTTTTAATAAAATCTTTACAACTACTTGTGTTCTTCTGCGTTAATTCGATTTTTGTGTGCTTAGTGAAACTTAGTGGTAAATATTTCATTTATGTGATTAAAATATATTCATCTACGATTCATCGACCTTATACAATAAAATAACGTCAAAAACGCATTATTCGTCGATTTTTTACAACAAGGCACAGTCTTTGTTGTTTAATGACAACAAGCTGGTGTGAAAATTTAATTTTGACCATCAGTTTTGTGATTGGTTAGTTAGATGATAGCGGTTTCAAGGACAACTTTGAAACCGCTTTTTTGTTTAAAAATCCAAATTTCAAAAAACAAATTCCAATGCCTTTCTATTATCCCGGACTTTGGACATTGGGGAATTTGGTATTAGGTATCCCGATAGGTATCGGGATTTTTATTAAATAATTATAAAATAAAATTAATTAAATATTTTTTAATTTTAATGAAAATAAAACAACTGATAATCAATTACTTACGGTTTAAAACCGAAGATCCCAATTTCCTAATTCCCAAAATATCCAAAGTCCAGTATTATCGCATTACAGCATTATCATCTTATCGCATCACTTCTCCTTACACGAATGGCTTTTTTATATTAATATTATTAAAAAATATTCTTTTTAAATCATTAATTTTTAAATTATTACAAATACGAAAAAATATTTTTCAATAAATTTCAAAAAAATACGTAATTTCGTTCATTTAAACCATAACTTTTTACCAATAAATAAATATGAAGAAATTACTGACCCTCCTTGGTGCGCTTTGCCTATTTATCACATCAAACACCTTCGCGCAACCCACTGACTGTCAGTCAGACCGTTATCAACAACAAGTATTCAACAACATTCGCGTGACCACCGATATTACTTACGGCTCGGCGCAGAATGTACTTGGATTTAATCAAAGCCTTGAATTGGATTTTTACGAACCCGACCCCACCGAAGAGTATCTCGGAAAACGTCCGCTTGTCGTCATGTTTTTTGGTGGTGCTTATATCTTGGGCAGCAAGGGCGATGCCGATATGGTGGCTTGGTGCGATAGCCTTGCCCACTACGGATATGCCTGTGCATCAGTCGAATATCGCTTGGATAATGCCCCTAATTTTGCCTTGCCGGGTAGAGGCGTTCGGGCTGCGTATCGTGCTATTCAGGACGGACGCGCAGCTATTCGCTACCTGCTCGAAGACCCCAATGGCTTCGGTTTCAATGTTGACCCCGACCGCATCTATACAGGCGGCGAAAGTGCCGGAGCGATTACCGCCATTCATATTGCTTACATGGAAGAATCCGAGCGACCTGCCGATACCTATTCCAGTTTTCTCTTATCTGATCAAGGCTGTATTGACTGCTCCGGCAACAGCTATGTGCAGCCTTTCACTATTGCCGGTATCATCGACCTTTGGGGCGCAACGCTTGATCTTGATTTCTTAGATGTTGCCGAAAATGTACCCATGGTCATCATTCATGGTGAAGACGATTTTATTGTGCCTTACACATCGGGTGCGCCTTTTAATGTACCCTTATTTCCGACCATGTACGGTGCAGTGCCGATGGATGCCGAGCTGACCGCAAAAGGAATTTGTCATCAATTTTTCTCGTATCCGGGCGAAGGACATGTTTTTTATGGCTTACCGACAGGCGTAGTCACCTTCCCGAATCAATATTGGGAACCTGTATTTACACAAGGTCACGAATTTTTATATGACAAAACAATGCAATTTGATTCGCCAGTACCCGCAGGCGAACTCATGGTTTGTCAGGATGCCACAGAGACCTATGAAGTTCCTGCTACGGCGGGTTCTATCTATTGTTGGGATGTGGTCAATGGAACTATTCTTTCCACCAACAACAACCAAGTCACCGTTCAATGGGGCAGTTCGCCGGGCTTCCTGACGCTGACCGAAACCAACTGCATTGATGTAGTCGGTACATCACAAACGATTGAAGTTCTGCCTTTTAATTGTTGCGCTCCGGTGAATTTGACGATTCAATTTGATGGCTTCCCAAGTCAGACCAGTTGGGAAATTCTGGATGCAAACGGCAGCGTTGTGGCTTCCGGCGGCACTTATGCAGGTGCGTCCGGCAACAGTTCCGTTACCGAAAGTACCTGTCTGCTTGGTGGTTGTTATACCCTCAATTTTTATGATGCCATAGGCAACGGCATGTGTCCGTTCCAGAGTGCTGCGACAAGTGCAGGAACATTTATCACGCCCGGAACACTGATTACGCCGGGAAGCGTGGTGGCTACTTTGGGGTCGGTAGTCGCGCCGGGCTTATGTGGCAATTACGCCTTGTCTGATGCTACCGGAACACTGACCTCTGGTGGCGGTGGTTTTGGAAGTAGTCAGAGCAATACTTTTTGTGTCAATGGCATCACGCCATTTACCCAAGACAATCAGACGGCTTATTTTAAAACAAATCAAACAAACACTTCGCAGGTAAGCATACAGCCGAATATAGTCAGAGACCAGACAATCTTGTATTATTATTTTGATAATGAGGCTGATATACAGATTAATGTCGTCAATATGTCGGGGCAAACAGTTCAGCAATACATTCGCAGTGCAGAAGATGCTCCTCAATTGGTACTTGATGTCAATGACCTACATTCGGGGATTTACTTCGTTCAATGTATTAATAAAGAAAAAATTATTACTAAAAAAATTATTAAGAAATAAAATAGTTTATATTTTAATTAATATTAATAAATTATAAATGTAAATTTGTTAAATATTTACATAAAATTATTTTTAATATTAATAATTAATTTAATAAAAAATATTACTTGGTATTTTATAACAGAACTTTTGCATTATAATTATTTAAATATTAATAATATTTTGATTTAAAAATTATTATAAATTTTAAAATTATAAATTATAAATTTATTAGTCAGTATTTTAGCCGGCATCTATTCTTAAATTTGGATTAAAACTCGTCAGACATTTTCTAAATTCACCGATGATCTCATATTTTTTCGGGCAAAATCTAAATGTCAGACGAGTTTTAACCCAAATTCGGAAAAAATAAGAATATATCTTTATTTGAAATAAGAAATCTGCGCTGAATTTATTTGACCTAAAACTTGTCAGACATTTTGAAAATGTCTGACAAGTTTTAGGTCAAATTTAGAACGAAGTACCTTATCTATATTTAATAAAAATTCAAAGGAGTGTGACACACATTCATGGACATATAATATGAAATTAGAAAAAGCCAAGATTAGCATGAGCCTCCGTAATGACTGCTTTAGCTGTCAAGTGGATAGTAATTTGTTACAAAGCAATGATTTTCAAATAATTGAATGTTGAGTTAAAACCACACTTGACAGCTAAAGCAGTCATTACAGCACGCTCAATCTATATTTATTAAATCAAAGAATCATTTTGACATTATAAATCCACTTATGTGTGTCACACTCAATTCAATTTAACATTATCAAGTTATAAATTATTTAAAATAATAATATTATTTATAAAAATAGTTGAGATTTTGAATGAGCAAAAAATGACTAACTCCGTTTACTAAACTTTTCGAGTTTAGTAAACGAGGTTTTGAATATTGTTTTTCATTTTAGAAAAGAAGTATCTACTATTTTTTAATAAAATTTAAATATAATAAATTATTTTAATGATAATTTTATATATAATTAAAAATAAACGACTAACCGCAAATCATTAAACCATAAACTACTCAACATGAAAAAAATTTATATTTCGCTTGCAGTATCACTTTTAATGTGTCTCCCAAATATGGAAGCACAACCTACTGACTGTGTATCAGACCGCTATCAAGCACCAATATTCAATAATATTCAACGCACCAATGACATTACTTACGGCTCGGCAGTCAATGTATCGGGTGCTACACAAAGCCTTGAACTGGATTTTTATGCACCCGCCCCTGCCGATGAATACCTTGCCAAACGTCCTCTGGTCGTGATGTTTTTTGGCGGGTCATTTTTGGGAGGCGATAAGCAATATGCAGATATGGTGGCTTGGTGTGACAGCCTTTCCCGCTATGGATATGTCTGTGCATCAGTTGAATACAGATTAGATAATGCTTTCAATTTTCTGTTTCCCGACCAAGCGGAACGTGCGGCATATCGTGCCATTCAAGACGGACGTGCTGCGATTCGTTTCCTGCTCGAAGACCCCAATGCTTTCGGCTTCAATATTGACCGCGACCATATATATGTAGGCGGCAATAGTGCGGGGGCGATTACGGCAATTCATATTGCTTATGCCGATGACTCGGAGCGACCTGCAGCAACTTATGCAGCACCGGATCAAGGTTGTGGAGATTGCTCAGGGAATACTTACGTACAGCCTTTTACGATTGCCGGAGTAATTGACCTTTGGGGTGCGATATTTGACCCTCAAATGATTGATGCTGCCGATAATGTGCCTATGGTCGTTGTGCATAGCGATGATGATACTACGGTGCCATACAATACCGGACCGCCTTTTGGTGTAGGACTTTTCCCGACAGTGTATGGCGCAATACCTATGGTGGCAGAAATGACTGCCTTGAATATTTGTCATCAGTTTTATCCGTATCAGGGAGTGGGGCATTCCTTTTATCTTTCGGGTAATAGTATGAATGGTTTTTGGCCCGCTGTTTTTAATCATGGACAGACCTTTTTATATGACAAAACACTTCAATTTGACTCGCCTGTACCTGCGGGGGCATTGACCGCCTGTGTGGGGGATACGGAAACGTACAGCGTACCCGCCAATGCGGATTCGTATTTCTGTTGGAATGTGGTGAACGGTACGGTGATTTCTACGAATAATGAGCAGATTACAGTGCAATGGAATGCGGCAGGTACAGGTCAGTTGGAGTTGACGGAAGCCAGTTGTCTTGATGTCATCGGTACGGCACAAACGATTGATATAGAAGTGAGTGCGTGTAGTTGTGCAAATGTAGATTTAGCGATTCAACACGATGGATTTCCGAACCAAAACAGTTGGGATATAGTGGATGCCAACGGTGCGGTTGTGGCTTTGGGCGGTCCTTAT
The DNA here is from genome assembly GCA_938028705.1 of uncultured Saprospiraceae bacterium. Classification (GTDB taxonomy): domain Bacteria; phylum Bacteroidota; class Bacteroidia; order Chitinophagales; family Saprospiraceae; genus JAHDEO01. The sequence continues at coordinate 45,114 of CALIZI010000120.1, forward strand.
GGCGGACCTGCTTATGGTAATACCGCCGAAATCGCTTGTCTGCCTGACGGTTGTTATACTTTGAATTTTTATGATTCGCTCGGTAATGGTATGTGTCCGTTCAATTCTGTTGCAGCGAGTAGTGGAATATTTATCACCCCCGGAACGCTGATTACGCCGGGGAGCGTAGTGGCAACATTGGGGTCGGTCGTGACACCGGGCTTATGTGGCAGCTATACCCTGACCGATGCACTGGGCGGAACACTGGCTTCGGGCGGCGGTGCGTTTAGTGGTACACAAGTCAGTACCTTTTGTTTGAGTGGAGGTATCGCTCCATTGTGGCATGATGATACAGAGGTTGCTATGAAACTACATACTCAAACTACTGCCTTGAAGGTGTATCCGAACCCTGCACATCATCAATTGACGGTTGATTATGTGCTGGAAATTTCCGGTACTGCACAACTGCGTATCATCGATATGGCAGGAAAAACGATACAAGAACTCCCGCTTTCTGTAAATGTGGATGAGTTGCAATTTGATGTGAGTGACTTGGTGCCGGGTATGTACTTTGTGCAGTTGATGAATGGTGATGAATTGGTGACTGAAAAATTTGTCAAGCAGTAAGACGGTGGACGACGGACGGTAAACGGCTAACGAAAAATGGGTTTGATTATCAAATCGTTTATCGTTAGCCGTTTACCGTCCACCATCTAGTTCTTCTATCTTTTCCATCAACCACTTTTTATCACTATTGACTTCCTGCCGTTCTAATTTGTCTTTGATATTTTCCAATTTCATTTTAGTTGCCCGATGACGAACACGATAGATGTTGATAAGCATACGAATAAAATTTTTATAGGCTTTTTTGTTTCTTGGTGTGAGTTCTTTATTTTCATTGAAGTATTTTTCGGTGGAGCGGAAGATTTGGAGGGTGCGCTCGTCGTATTCTTGGTCGGTTTCGTAGTGGGATTTGATAATCATATTGCGGCAATCAATATTATACGTCAGGTTAATATGTTCTACCCTCACCAAGTGATGCAAAGCCCTTTTATAATCACCTTGATAAAAAGCAATCGCCCCCATATTAAAATGATAAACACTCTCCCGAATCGGTTTTTTAACCGCATTTTTGTATTTCTCCGTCAATACACTTGCCCATGCAAACTGACCTACACGACAGCCTGCCGTAATGGTATTTTTGAATTTACCTATCGGAATATAATTGCCTTCAATAAGTAAATCCTTCTCATCCATTATCCGGTATAATTCAAATGCTTCCTTATAACCCAATTTTCCTTCCCGAATCTGTTGAGCGCAAAAATTAGTCGCGGCAATATAAAAACCGTTCAAATCACCTCTTGGAATAGCTGCCTCATTATGGTGAAGTATTTTGAGTAGTTTGTGGTAGTTTTTGTCTGTACCGTTTTTTATCAAATCTATTGTTGCCCGATAGATTTGAACTAAGGGATGAGAAGCATATTGCGGTAAATCCAACATCAAAAACATCAGCCCCACAGAAGTCATATCATACTGACGCAAAGTAAGATTTTGCAAAGTGAGTGCAGACATATACAAACTCAATTTCTTTAAAAAATACTGAATATCCGTATGATACATCAATTCATTGAGGTTATCACGATTCATTAATTCACCGCTACGGTGCAGATAATTTAAAGTATTTTCTTCGATAAATTGTTGATGCCGATGATGTTCAAAATCTTTATACAATTGAGCCTCAAGCTGTTTTTTATTTTTATTAATATGTCGTTGAAATAAACTGAATTGTTGTTTTTCCAATATTTTTTGTAATAATAAATCACCACCGTAAGCATTATTCTCATTAAGGGCTTCCAATTTTAAAAATTGCTCTGCCAATCGCGTGAGCACACTCATCTTGGTACTCAATTGCTTCTTTTCCAATGCACTCAATCCATTCTTTTTACTTTTTTTATTAAATAATTTATTATAAATAATTCCCTCTAATTCAACATTAAATTGACGCTTGCGCCACACATCCCGCTTAATGATGTCCAATAATGCTACGATAGTTTTATCCGTATTAAAATAGCTGCAAGAAGCCAAATGCCTTAATCCGTCCAATTCCTTTTCCGAAAAAGCATTTAATAAATCAATACAAGTATTTTTTCGATTATTTTCAGATTTTTTATTCATTTTTTAATTAAAAATTATTAATAATCAAATTTTTATACAATAAAATAAAAATAAATTATAATAGGAAAATGCAAAATTAGTGTACAAATATATCAAAAATCCCCTTTACATTTGTATTGTAAGTAAAACAAAACCGTACAGGCGACTTCAATCGCCATGTGACAGTGCGATTAAAATCGCCTGTACGGGTAAAAACAAATCAACCATGAAATATGTAATCAAAACGCTACTATGTTTGCTGATAATCAGCCAACTATACGCCCAAGACGACCCACCCAAAGACAAAACAAAAAGCACCAACTGGCTCACCCTAAAAGCCGCCGACCAAGCCCCCGCCTCCAACTTGGCGACCAACAAAGCCGCCCTGTACCTCGACACCGACGACGAACTGACACTTTTCTCTACAAACGACGATGCACTCGGCTATCGCCACTACCGCTACCAACAAAGCTACAAAGGCATTCCGGTAGAAGGCGCGATTTACCTCATGCACGAAAAAAACAATCGCGTACAACATGCTAACGGCAAACTCGTCCACGACCTCGACCTCTCGACCAGCCCTGCGCTAAGTGAAGCAAGCGCATTGCAGGCTGCGCTCGCACACGTCGATGCCACGCTATACGCATGGGATGAACCCACGCATGAGCGTAGCCTCAAGGAAGTCAAAAAGCGCACAGATGCGACCTTTTACCCTTCGGGTGACTTGGTGATACTTGACCCCGACTTCAAGCAAAAAGCCGCGAATCATCGCTTGGCGTATAAGTTTGACATCTATGCCGTAGAGCCACTCACGCGACAGGTCGTGTATGTAGATGCGATAAACGGCACGGTCTTGAAAACCCTCGAAAAAATCCACGACTGCACCGATACGCCCGCTTCCGGTACGACCAATTACTCTGGCAATCGAAGCCATACCGCTTGTCAGGCGGGCGGCACTTATACCTTGAAAAACAGTATCGGCGGCGGTATGCAAGTCTATAATGCCAATAATACCACAGGCAATCCACAAATTCCCTTTACCGACCCCGATGGCTTTTTTGAAGCTGACCCAACGGCAAATGAAGTCCACTGGGCAACCGAAAAAACCTACGAATATTTCCTCAACACACACGGCAGAAACAGCCTTGATGACAATGGCATGGCTTTGTTCAGTTGGATTCACTTCCGTACAAATTATAATAATGCCTTTTGGAATGGCTCATGGATGACCTACGGCGATGGTGATAATAACACCTTCAGCGCACTCACCGCACCCGATGTGGTGGCACACGAAATGGCGCATGGCGTGACGGATTTTTCTGCCGACCTGATTTATAGCTACGAATCGGGCGCACTCAATGAGTCTTTTTCGGACATCTTCGGCGAAGTCGCGGAAAACTACATGCGCGGCACTAACGACTGGCGCATGGGCGCAGATTTCACCGTAAGACCCGGCAAAACCTCACTCCGCAACATGAGCAATCCCAATGACCCCAATGCCCTCACCCAACAACCGGACACCTATCTCGGTGATTTTTGGTACTCAGGCTCTGGCGATAATGGCGGCGTACACTTCAATAGCGGTGTACAGAATTTTTGGTTTTACTTGCTCTCCGAAGGTGGCAGCGGTACAAATGATAATGGAGACGATTATACGGTCAATGCCATCGGTATGACCAAAGCCGCTGCCATCGCATATCGTAACCTCACTGTTTATCTAAGCCAAAATTCCCAATACGCAGATGCACGTACAGGCGCGATACTGGCAGCGACGGACTTATACGGCGCAGGCTCTGATGAAGTGGCGCAAGTGACAGCGGCTTGGTGTGCTGTGGGTGTGGGAGGCTGTAACACTCCGCCTGACCCCGAACCACCTTCTGGCTCTTGCGACAGACAAAGTGACTCACTGGCTCTTGTGGCTTTGTATAATTCTACGAATGGACCGAACTGGACGAATACTTGGGATTTGAGTCAGCCTATGGATAGTTGGTATGGGGTGAGTCTTACTGATGAAGGTTGTGTTCGATATTTAAGTTTATCGTCCAATAATTTGATTGGTACTATTCCTGTAGAAATTGGTGATTTAATAAAATTAGAAAGTATATATTTGCCTATTAATCAATTAACAGGAGGCATACCAGTAGAAATTGGAAATTTGGATAAGTTGAGGTATTTAAATTTATACAACAATCAATTGTTTGGTAATATTCCTTCCGAAATCGGAAATTTAAGTAGTTTAGAAGACTTATGGCTGAATAATAATCAACTATCAGGTAGTATTCCTTCTGAAATTGGAAATTTATTTAATTTAAAAAATATACATTTGTATAATAATCAATTATCTAGTATTCCTTCTGAAATTGGAAATTTGCCTGAGTTGATTCAGTTATCTCTGGGTAATAACCAATTGTCCAGTAATATCCCCGCCGAAATCGGAAATTTGATTAAGTTAAAAGTTTTAAACATACATTCTAATCAACTAACTGGTAGTATCCCTTTTGAACTTGGTAACTTAGCGAATTTAGTCTCTTTAAATTTGAGTAATAACGAATTGACTGGCGGCATACCTAGAGAATTAGGAAATTTAAGTAGTTTGTCATCCTTACACTTAGGTGGCAACCAACTGACTGGCAGCATACCAGAGGAAATTGGAAATTTGAGTAATTTGTTACAATTATTTTTAGGTCAAAATCAACTTGCTGGTTGTTACGAGTCAAATCTATCAAATTTGTGTTCCCAATTAAATTCCCTTTATATATCTGGTGGCAGCAACAACTTCGATGCCCCCTGGGAAGACTTCTGCCTCAACGGTTCAGGCAGTTGCGACGGTTCAGCCCCTGCCCCTGTCTGGCCCGGCGACTTCAATACCGACGGCATCGCTGATATTCAAGACTTGCTCTACTGGGGCATAGCATCAGGTTTTACGGGAGCTACTCGCCCCAATGCCTCCTTCGCGTGGTCTGCCCAAGACTGCCCCGATTGGTCATCCTCCGTCAATGGCATCAACTCCAAGCACCAAGACGGCGACGGTGATGGCACGGTCAACACCAATGACCTCAATGCCCTCATCCAAAACTACGGCAATACGCACAATATCGCACCACTCGCATACGGCACCGGAGCCATACAGTATCGCCTCGAACTCGTCAGTAGCGTACCAAGCGGCAGTACGGTTACGAATACTTATGACTTATATGTAGAATCTCCATCGGGTGTGCCGGTGAGTACGCATGGTTTGGCGTGTAGTCTTGATTTTGATGACTTACCTGTCGTGAGTACGAGTGTCGATGTCAGCAATTCATCCCTGATGCCCGACGAGCATATCGACATCTATCTCAGCACTCAAAACCGTCTCGACCTCGCCCTCACCCGCACCGACCAAAACAATCAAACTCTTGATGGTCCGGTAGCAGGTATTATTATGGTTTCAGACAATATTGCGACCGGTGATGACTTTGAAATACACATCGGCAGCGGACGCATGATGTCTGCCGATGGTGCATTGACCGTAATAAGTGATGCGACTTTTTATGGTGGATTTACAGGAGGTCCTACTATCACAGATAATCTTTCTGTCAATGTTTCTGTCATACATGAGGGTTGCGATACACAAGGCTCGGCTACGGCGCAAGTTACAGGTGGTACAGGGTCTTACACTTACGCATGGAGTACAGGTGCGACTATAGATGCTATCTCTGGTCTGTCATCTGGTCTGTATGCTGTCACAGTTAGTGATGCTGCCGGACTTAGTATTACTACATCTTTTAATATCATTGGACAAACGCCTATCTATGATGCCACCGGAAATTTACTTTGTGGTAGTATCTGTCCCGATTATCTCGCTCCAAGCGGTATTACAGGTAGCGGATTGTACAGTGCAGGCAATGCGCTCAACGCCGATGCTACCATTCCCGCAGGAAATACCGCTGAGTACAAAGCCGGACAAATCATAGAACTCAAACAGGGTTTTAAGGTACAGCCTGATGCAGGGTTTTCGGCAGAGATTGAAGATTGCCAATAGATTAGCAGGAGAGATAGAACGTGAATTTTGCAGATTAAACAAATAATATAGATTTTTTATTTAAAAGGTTGCACTAAAATAAGTAAAAAAACAAATAAACTATTTTTGTGTGTATAAAATGCTTAAATTTGTGTTGACAGAGTAGTATCATAAGACGTATCATTTATGTTCCATGCCAATGTAGTTAATGAGGATGCCCTTCTATCAAGTTGGGAATCAATACTGGGAAAGGATGCTTTAGAAGCCCTTAAGCTTAGTCCAGAGTATTTGTTCTACAAGTTAATCTTTAGTAAGATTTGTGAAGAAGATTTTAGCGTACTGTATTCAGCGAAGGCTCAGACGAAGAACCGTCCGGTGAATTGTTTGGTATCGACCTTAATTTTATTGGAAATGAAGAACCTCTCGCATAAAGAATTTTT
>CALIZI010000121.1 GCA_938028705.1 uncultured Saprospiraceae bacterium
GTGCAGCCCAAATTGTCGCGTGTGAAATAATGCTAAGTATTGTCAGTGCATCTCACGCAGAGTTCGCAGAGAACGCAGAGGACTGATAATCAACACTCTGCGTTCTCTGCGAACTCTGTGTGAATCACTTAATAAAAATAAAAATGCGACAATTTGGGCTGCACCCTCAATTTAAAATTTATATTATAAAAACGACTTTTCGTTTGCCCTGTTAATTTTAATTTATTCCGACCATGCTCAATTTATTATGCTTTTCCCAACAATTTTATGATTTGACTTGGCATCAATGGGCATTGGCTGTGTTGGCGGTCATTATTTTGGGTATTGCGAAGGCGGGTATCAAAGGCATCACCATTATTATCGTGACGATATTGGCGATTGCTTTTGGGGGCAAACCTTCTACGGGCATCCTCTTACCGATGTTGATTATGGCGGATATTTTGGCGGTGTGGTACTATCGCCGACATGTAGAGTGGCGGTATCTTTTTCGCTTGTTGCCGTGGATGATGCTGGGCGTGATACTCGGTACTTGGGCAGGCAAGGACATCCCCGAAGCGGTGTTCAAACAAGGTATGGCGGTCATTATTTTGGGGAGTGTGGTGATGATGTATTGGTGGGATAGGCGCAAGTCGAAGGTGGTGCCGGACTACTGGTGGTTTGGCGGAATTATGGGCTTGATAGCGGGTTTTACGACGATGATAGGCAACCTCGCAGGTGCTTTTGCCAATATTTTCTTTCTCGCTATGCGAATGCCCAAGAATGATTTTATCGGCACAGCTGCATGGTTATTTTTTATTATTAATATTTTTAAATTACCTTTTCATATCTTTGTGTGGCATACGATTACACCCGAAACCTTCGCCTTGAATTTGCGGCTCGCTCCGGGTATCTTTCTGGGCTTTTTTGTGGGTATTCGTATCGTTAAAATGATTCAGGAACAGCAGTATCGGCAGTTGATTTTGTTGATGACGGCGGTAGGGGCGGTGTTGATATTTTTTCGATAGATGCCGTTTTTTTAATATTTTTAAATTACCTTTTTGTATCTTTGTGTGATGTTGTTCCCAAAACTTTAGCCTTGAATTTACGGCTTTATCGCTTATATTTTCACGTACAAATCTTATCAACCATGGACAAAGATCAAATCACCCAAATAGTAAATGGGTTTATTGCAAACAATGAATTAAAGGAAGCATTACAAGCTCTATCCGATTATGTGAAGGGTAGAAACAGCTATTTAGAAAATGATTTATTATTACAAACATCTTCATTTAATGGTAATGAAAAAGATAGAGAAAAGGGGGTGATTACAGGAGAAGATTATAAAATGGGAAAGGCAAGAACGAGGAATAATTTAACTCAAATCATGGGGAGATTGCCGGAAGAAGGTAATGAGGTTGTTATTCAAACATCGGAGTTAAATATTACAACTTCATCACATCCTAAATCTGAGAATGGCATACGAAAAATATTATTCCTTGCAGCTACTCCTGAAGACCAAGTTCAACTGAATTTAGGTAAGGAATTTCGAAAAATTAAAACCCAATTATCGGCAGCCAAGCATCGCAATAAATTTAAGGTGGAAAATGAAATGGCAGTTAGAATATCTGATATTACACAAGCGATGCAAGACCACAAACCTCAAATTGTGCATTTTTCGGGGCATGGGTCGGGTAAGCAAGGTTTAGTCGTTGAAGATGATGCAGGCAATACCGTTTTTTTTCCAACAAAAGGAATAAACAGACTTTTTCGATTGTTTAAAAAAGATGTAAAATGTGTCGTGCTTAATGCTTGTTTTGCTTCGGAACAGGCAGAAGTCATCAGTCAGCATGGCATTTATGTAGTAGGTATGAATGATGCTATTGGAGATAAAGCTGCCACAGATTTTGCTACCGGTTTTTATCAGAGTTTAGGCGCAGGTAATGATTATGAATTTGCATTTGATATAGCATTGGTCACTATTTCTTCTCATATAGATGATGCTGATACTCCCGAACTCTGGTATGATGGCAAAAAAGTTGATATATAAAAAAGACTCACAACACCAAAAGGTGTTGCAAGTCATTCATTCAAGTGCTTTAACCACGATCATTTGCCGGACAGCAAAAACTTTTGAACTAAAAAATTATCTTCATACTGTAGCTGTACCAAGTACATTCCTGCGGGATGTGCAGAGCCGTTCCATCTGATTTCGTGATACCCGTTTGCCATAAGTTGATCCGCCAAAACAGTTATGGGTTGACCAAGTAGATCATAAATTTTCATCTTGGTCATTGCATATCCGGGCAGGTGAAATCGAAATGATACTTGACCCGCTTCGGGCAGGTTTACGGGAGGCAGCAATTTCAGAGGATTGTCTGCGTCCAAATCTTCAATACCGACCATAACATCGCTGTCATTGATGTCAAGGACAGGCGTTAAATCAACAAATGTAAGGGCTGCTGCCATAGCGGAAAAGTCGAGGTCAATCATAGCGGCACCCGGACCTACTTCAAATTCAATTTCCAATATCTGAATCATGCCACCTACGCCGGCAGCATTGGCTCCGTTGAAAAATAATTGTCCGCTTGATGTAGCTCCCATATCGTTGATAGTACCTGTAAAACCACCTTTTATACCGGAATTGGATTGATATTTTAAAAACGTCGGATTCCAACTCAAAGAACCTGTAAAACTGCCCAATAATTCGGCACTTGCCGACATATCTATGTCAATAGCTACGGTGATTATATCGCCCGAATTAGCAGTCAAGGATACCGGACTCAAAGAAGCCACTACATTTTGTGCAATAGCATTGGGCATGCAAAATCCGAACATTAGTATTGTATATATAGAAATTATTTTATTCATGATTATTATTTTAGAAGTGATTGATGAGAATTATTTTTCAATAAAATTAAAATAAAAATATTTATAAAAAACATTATGTATTCTTTGCCTTGACAATGTTAAATTAAAAAAATAAAAGTATGCTTATTCTTAAAATCGGAAATCTGCCCCGAATTTGGGCTAAAACTCGTCAGACATTTTCAAAATCTCAGACGAGTTTTAGCCCAAATTCAAGAGCAAAATACCAACTATAGTAAATAAAAATCGAACATGACATTATCAAGTTACTATGTATAAAATTTTCTTGTGTAATATTTTTATTATTATTTAAAATGAATTATATAGTTATTTCATTTTGAAATCAAAAGACAAATTTTACTCGCCTTGCATTTCCAAAATGTAAGGCGAGTAGGCTATCCGAAAACTTATACAGTATCATTAGATTTTCAAAATGTCTGACCAATTTATAGCGCAGTCGTATCTCGTTAATTATAATGATATAAAAATATTTAAAATATTATTATTCACCTGAACAAACCAACTGCAAAACAGGGAAAGGTATCTCAAAACCTGCATCGAAGGACAGTATAATCAGTGCATCGGTAGAGTTGATTTTTCCATCCTGATTGACATCGCCACAGCGAACGGGATATTCAAGCGGCAATTGGATGCCTCCGACTTCGCGGCTCAAAATAATCAGCGCATCGGTAGAATTTGCCTGTTCGTCACCGTTCAAATCACCAAGATTGCCGCGCAATGCCTGTACCGCCATAGCAGACGCTCCACCTATGGGTATAGTACCGAAAAAAGTGACTGCATTGACGTTCATATTAATTTGGGCAGTAGTGCCGGGAGGTGTACCGGGCGGTGGAAAAAATGTAGCTTCTACCGTAACACCGCAGTCTTCGGGTGCCAGCGTGAAATTGCTTGGTTTGACGGAGTATTCCCAACCGGGAGGCACATCAACAGGGTCAATTTCCACTACAATATTGGCAGTGGTGTTGAGCGGATTTTCTACGTGCATGCGTGCCACTGCCGGAGATGCCGTTTGGACGATACTGATATTTCGGGCGGCTTTGTTATTGGCATAATCATTATCCAAACCATAGCCGATTTCTACTTTCAGACAGGCATGTTCTATATCATTGGGCGAACCCATAGGTACCCAGGGCTGTATGACATTGAGTGTTGTATTTGCCGGAATATCAACGATTTGTGTGCCTACATCATAAAAAACGCGGTCGGTATTATTGGAATAAATATACACACCAAATTGAACCAATACACCAAATGCCGCAGGTCCGTCATTGTCTATGGTCGCAATGATGCTATTGGGTGTACCCTCTACAACGGGCATAGTACCCGTAGTCAAATCGGGTGAAAGATAATGTGGCGAAGGCGGATATGAGGGGAAGTTGACATCCGAAACAGCCGTTGCATCCAAAGCGGCAAAGGCATCGAGCAGACCGTAACCCCAATCAGCATTCCAAGTAGAAGATACCGCAGGCATATCGGCAGTAGGATCTACATCTTCGGCAGTGCGTACAATGAGGTCTTTGACACTGGCTGAATTGATGCCCGGATATTGTTGTTTTATCAATGCCGCTACGCCCGCTACATGAGGAGATGCCATAGAAGTACCGCAATAACCTAAGCTGGTATATCCATTGGTGGTATTGTGTTGGGCAGAATTAATGCCGACACAAGTGGACGGTGGTGTAAAGGAAGTGGCACCGGGAGCGGCAACTTCCGGTTTTAATTCATCAAAATTATCAAAACCTGAATCATCGAGTCGCGGACCATTATTAGAAAATTCTGCCATCACATCATCGCCCCGTGCCACCGTTCCGAGTGTTTCGGATGCACCTACGGTAATGACATTTGATGCTGCACCCGGACTTGTGAATCCGGTTGAATAATCATTGCCTGCCGCCGCCACCATCACGACACCCAGTGAACTGGCATGATTGGCAAGTTGACTGACCACATCCAACCCATTGCTATATATACTGCCGGAGCCATTGCACTGTCGAAAACTCATATTAACTACATCAACAATCGCTTCATTGTCAATAATCCACTCCATACCTCGCGCTACTCTATCCCATACTCCGGGGGTACTACATGTAGTCGTTGCATCAATAAATTTTATATCTATCAATCCTGCACCGGGAGCTACACCTCTGAATGTTCCGGCTACACCGCCTGTTCCGAGAGCTGTGCCTGCTACGTGCGTTCCATGCCCTATCTCGTCATCAGGATTGGTATTTGTATCAGTGATGGCATCGTATCCGGCTACATATTTACCTGTAAAACTTTCGTGTATGTCATCGTCAACGCCACTGTCAAAAATAGCAATATTAATACCCGTACCATCAACTGAAGGAAAAGCATCTTCTACGGTATTGGGCGAATAATCGGTGCTTGAGGTCGCACGAATCGCCTGCATACTGATATTGTTGGTCATCGTAAAACCGGCTGCGAGTTCTACCAGTGCGATATTTGCCTGTTCAAAATCTAAAAAAGTTAAATCGTAAGGTCTTACCCCTTCTATGTAAACGTAGGAAAGGTGTTTGCCTATTCTGATGTTAGTGAAACCCAATTGACCGAAAATTTCTGTCAGTTGACCTTCATCAACACATTCGCGCAAAGCCACCACAATGTCCATTTCATCAAATATAGGAGCTTCATCTATCAAATCATCAATGCGGTTTTGATTGAGGTCTCTGTTCCAGGGCAGAGGCTGGTCTGACTGCCAGACTAATGGGGTAAACTGCGCTTGTACCAGATTTGATATTAAGATGAATGATAATACCATAGCAATACGCAAATATCTGCTATGTATCATGTTGGTGTAAATAAATTGTTGTTTCATGAGTAAATAATTTTAATAATAATTAGATTTTTGATAGGGCGCAGTTCCAAACTGTTCCGATTTATTTTCTTTTAAATATTTGATTATCAAAGGTTTATGTTTGTTTTCTAAAAATAGAATTAGACTTTTGAGATAAAAGGTGCAGTAGCACCGGCCCTATTTGTAACCGACGACTAACACTCCACCTCCTTAGCCGCATAGCGGCGGCACTATTAAAATCGACGTATTAAGGGTGATTCCGATAGCTATCGGAACTATGCGCCTTTTTCGGTTTGGGGGAAGGTTTATTGTTACAAATAGTGCCGTTCCGATAGCTATCGGAATGCGACTATAAACAACTGATAATCAAATTTTTATAATTTCATTTTGAGCGGACAATTTAGAACTGCGCCCTTTTTGATAGAAGTTGAATAGTTAATTTATTGATTATTAATTAAAAATAAATTTTATTTAAAATTATTTAAATTAATAATAATGAGTTATTTAACATTGACAATGTCATGTTCGATTTTTATTTAATGTATTTTGCATTTTGCTCTTGAATTTGGGCTAAAACTCGTCTGACATTTAAACATTGCTGGAAAATATGACATCATCGGTGAATTTTGAAAATGTCTGACGAGTTTTAGCCCAAATTCGGAAAAAATATCCCTGCCTAAAGCGAATACTCGTCAGACGAATCCTTTTATTTAAAGTGATAATTTTATGAGACAAATCACCGTATTTCATAGCAACCTTCGTCTGCCGAGTAAACCCCGCAAGACACAAACTTAGACTGGTAGCCAATTTGTATTTTAATTCATGCCCAATTATTTCTATTGCTTGATTACTTTCTTCGTTATCGTCTCTGTGGGAGTAATGAGGTGGAGAAGATAAGTGCCGGCTGGAAAATTGCGGGTATTTATCTGCCATCTGTTTTGCGTAGAATTTGTTTGTTGTGAAAATATTTTTTTACCATGAATATCAAATAATTCAATGGATAAAATGTGGTATTCACTATCCGCATATTCTACATAAAATGAAGCTTCTGCCGGATTGGGATAGACCAAAATTTCGTCTGTTGTTATGCTATCTTCAAATTTGACGACTTCAATCGGGCTATAATCCATAGTGCCGTCAAAGTCCACCTGTTGTAGGCGATAATAATTATTGCCGGAAAAGGGTGTAGTATCTGTAAAAGAATAACTGCGCTCGGTCCGGCTTTCGCCTGCGGCGGAGATTTTGCCTATACTTTCCCATTTTATAGCATCTGTACTGCGTTGAATGTCAAAATAATCGCTATTGATTTCCGTAGCGGTACGCCATTTTAGCCGGCTGCTATACTTGTCTTTTTCGGCTGTAAAATCAATTAATTCGACGGGTAGGAGCGGGCAAATCATACCGTCCTTGACATCAAGAACGGGCGTTAGATCAACAAAGGTAAAAGCGGCTGCCATAGCGGAGAAGTCGAGGTCGAGCATAGTTGGTCCTGCCCCCATTTCAAATTGAATGTCCAATATTTCAATCACGCTGCCTACGCCGCCGGTATTGGCTCCATTGAAGAAGAATTGTCCGCTTGGTACAGCTCCCATATCGTTGATAGCACCTGTAAAACCACCTTTTATACCGGAATTGGATTGGTAGATTAAAAATGCAGGATTCCAACTCAGAGAACCTGTAAAACTGCCCAGTAATTCGGGGCTTGCCGACATGTCTATCTCAATAGTTATGTTGATGATGTCACCTTGATTGGCAGTGAGGGATTCGGGGTTCAAATAAGCAACGACATCCTGTGAAATTGCATTGGATATTGCCAGACACATCAATGCGAGCATTATGGTCAACTTTGATTTGAACTTGTATTGTAATGTTTTCATTTTCATTTTTTTTGTGTTAATAAATAATTCATTTTTGTCGCGCAACAAATTTCTATTGATATATCTTTTGAGTATGGAGAAAGTCACCCTGTCGGAAGGTGTTTTTCTAGACTATGGACATAAAAAAAGCCCACCACATCCGAAGATGTAGCGGGCTTTGCTGAATTTTTTAGGGATTATAATGTGGACTATTTTTATTGACAAACCGAACATTGCTTGCGAACACCCGGAGTGGGGTCGCCACCAAATGTAATATTATTGCATCTTGCACTACCGGAAACTGTTTTTTCAACAAAACTTTCGCTTGTGCCGTAGCGGACTACCTGTGTACCTGAGAAGTTGAGTCTTTGGTGTTCGGCGGCAACAACCTTCCAGCAAGAGGAGCGTGCTTCCTCACAGACTGAGCATAGTTTGTGCAGTCCGGGAGCCGGGTCGCCAAATACAGTATTGACGCATCTTGTACCGGCAGGAACTGTCATTTCAACAAATCTTCCATTGGCACCATAACGTATCATTTGTGTACCCGACATGTTGAGTCTTTGCCCTTCGGTAGCAATGACCGTCCAGTTATCACAAGATGCTGACTGTGCCGATGTCTCATTATTGAATAACATACATAGAGACATTAAAAGAAATGCAAACAAGCTGTGGAGTTTAAATACTTTTAATTTTTTCATGATTAATTTTTTGATGTGTAAAAAATGATGATTATAAAATGATGATTATAAAATGATTGCTTGTCCAATCATTAATTGATATTGCAAATTTATAGGATTAATACATTAAAACAAATTAGCATTTATTGAAAAAATCAGCAAAAAATGACATAAAAAAGACATTGCATTGTTTTGGTATTCATTGTTTTATTGATTATAAATTACCTGTAAATAAGATTTTTACATAATTAAATTTTGATTAATTTATGATAAAAAAAATCCTTAAAAATCAATTGGTTTTTTGTGTGTTTTTTATTAAAAAAGTTTTTTTGATGATTTGAGGAGGCTTCATTTATCTTCACCCAAGTTGAATATCTAGCCCCCAAATTTTAAATCAAGTAATGGAATGTAACGCCGTCAGCCTGACGGCACACTGCCCCACTACCGTCAGGCTGACGGTGTTACATGTCACCCGATTTGGGGGCTATATATCAACTTGGGTTCAAATCAGAGATAAAAAAAACGGAGCAGTACAAATAGTACCACTCCGTCATTTCTAAAATCACGAGTTGTAAACCTTTGGCTTATTATCGTGAATTTGGCTTTGATGTACAAGGCATCAATCTACCTTTACACCATTGCGATATTTCACAATAAAAGCCTTACTGACACCAAGATTTTTAGCGTTTTCCTGAGCTGTCATCGCTTCTGACATGCTGTAATAATCTCCCAATAAGAAAACGGTCATCCCATCAGTGCGGGTCGTTTTTTGCATGGTACCGTGTTCGTGAAGTGCGGAGTGGAATACGGCATTATTGGAATTTCGGAAAGCACCGAGTTGTATTTTATAAACAATGGGATTGGAAGTTACTTTATAGCTTGAAGGCAAAGCGCGCGTTGTAGGAACAGAGCGGACTGTGGTGCTAATAAACGCATCAGGATAACCATTACGGCGGACGACAGCACGCGCACGCTCGGCATCAAGACGGTTGTAGAATGTACCGATTTTATAAACAGTCATATCGCCTTTCATATTGGAATATATACTGCCGAGGTTTTCAAAACTGCGGAACTGCTCCGGGCGCGGTGTGTAGAATGCACCGATTTGTACGTCATATACTTCGCGGGTTTCGTTGGCGTAGCTGATGGAGGTCTTGGTCTCGTATGTTCCAATCACATCACGACTTGGAGTGCGGCGACTTCTTGAAGTTGGGCTGGGGAAGGTGCTGCTTCCGGTATTGATATTAACAGTTCTGACAGGAACAGTCGGCGACTTTGCCATCGGTTCTATGTATGTATGTGTCGGGGCAATTCGTTTGAGTTTAATGCCGAGTTGTGCCGTCATCGGGAAGCGATGTATGTTTTCTTCGTAACCGTTTTTGCTGATGCGAATATTACAATTATTATCAAACCAATCTAATATTACCAAACCATTAAGATCAGTGGTATAGATTTTTCCATTGCAGTCACTGAGGTCAATTCGTACATCATCAAGGGGGAGTTGAGTAGTTTCGTCGCGTACCATAAGTACCATTTGCTGAGGGCTACTGCTTCCCGCTGTATCGTCTGGATAATATGAACGGTTAAGTCTTGTCATTTCAATCGTAAGTTGCGTCATCATAGGGAAGTGACGCACGTTTGTTTCATAACCGTTTTTGCTGATACGAATGGCACAATTATCATCAAAGGGGTCTAAAATTACCAAGCCGTGTATATCTGTTGTATAAATTTTTCCATTGCAGGTACTTAGGTCAATTCGTACATTATTGAGGGGAAGTTGAGTCGTTTCGTCGCGTACCATGAGTACCATTTGCTCGGGGCTACTGCTTCCGGCTGTATCGTCTGGATAATACGAAGGGTTAAGTCGGGTCATTTCGATGCTGAGTTGTGTCATCATCGGGAAACGGTGTATAGTTTCTCCGTAGCCATTTTTGCTAATTCGGATAGCACAATCGCCGTCAAAGCGGTCTAAAATTGCCAAGCCGTTGACATCAGTAGTATAGGTTTTTCCATAACAGGCACTAAGACTGATGCGGACACCACGAAGCGGTAGTTGGGTAGCTTCGTCGCGTACCATGACGACCATTTGGTCAGGTGTGCTTACTGTTTGGCGTTTTTGTGTAGTGAAAGGTGCAGGGCTTGACGGTGGCGCAGCTGCGTATTCTATGGCTTGATAAATATCATCGTAACCCACACCGCCTGCACGATTGGAGGTGAAATAAGCGACTTCTTCACGAGTGTCGTAAATAAAATCATAATCGTCGTGAGATGAATTGATACCTTTGCCCATATTGATGCCTTGTGTCCATATTCTGTTGACATTAATGCTTTTATATATATCAAAACCACCATATCCGCCATACGAATCAGAAGCAAAGTAAAGGGTATTGCCTGTATGGAAAGGACTGATTTCGTCGCCGTTTGTATTAACTTGTGGTCCGAGATTGATGGGGGCTGACCACTCATCGCCTTTTCTTTTACATACATAAATATCAAATCCGCCATAGCCGCCGGGCATGTTGGAAGCGAAATAAAGCATGGTTCCCTGAGAGGTCAGGTGCGGGTAGCCATTGGAGTATTTGCGACTGTTATATGTAAAGGGTTTTTTATGTTTCCAGTCATTATATGAAAAAGCATCGGCAAAATAAATATTCATCTTGGCATTGCTGCTCAAGTATGGAACGGCACCGTCGGTGAGGTTTTTATTGCGAACATAAGCAACTCTTCCGCCATCTGCTGTGAATGAAGGGTCACTCTCATTCAATACAGCCCGATAAGTTCTTATAAGCGGCTTAGGATTAGCTAATTTTGCACCGGAACGCATGGCAGTATAGACTTGGTTGGAGACACCATTGTTATTGCCATTGCCTGTGCGGAAGGTCGAAAACATTAATCGGTTTTTGTAAAATGCAGGGGCAAAGTCGGAAGCTATACTGTTGAGATTTCTTACAAGACTGACACTAAATGGTGAATTTTCGGTGCTATTGGAAGAGGGATAATTATAAGTGTCGGTATAATGATTGACCGGTGCGGGATTGCTTTTTTCAAAGAAACTTGAATTGGTATCACTGTACCAGGCATATACGTAATCGTTGTCATTAGGAATACCTATACCGACAAAATTATTGCCTGATTTTTCGCGGGGTAGGGGATAGGCGTAAGGTTCACGATGAGCATCAAGTTCATAAGGTGTACCTACACTCACAGTGCCGCCTTTGTACCATGTATAAACATGATCGTTGTTGGAAATACCTATACTGACAATACTATTGACGGATTTTCCCGAGGGCAATGAGTATGAATAGGGAATGCTGTAAGCATCGAGTTCCGATGGTGTGCCTACACTCACAGTGCCGTCATCGTACCAAGCATAAGCATGACCATCACTGTTAATACCTATACTTACAATATCATTTGCAGATTTTTTTGAAGCTAATGAGTATTTGTGAAGCGAATGGTAGTCATTGGGGTCAATTGTATTGCCTACGCTCAGTGTGCCGTCATTATACCATATATAGCATAGGTTGTCATTGGCATGAATGCTTAGACCTACAATTTGTCGGGCTTTAGTGACCGAACTGAAACTTTGAAACAAAAAAGCAATAAGGAATGTGAAAAGGGCTACGGGGATGATGTTAAGGTAATTCTTTTTAGTGTTCATGATTTTAGATTTTAGAATGTTCAAAAAAATGTAAATAGGTACAATGACTGAATGAGTGAATAATTGAATGAGTGAATAAATCACTGTTTATCAATTTTTAATTCATAAAGTATTGTCAGATTATTTTTGTCTGAAGTTAATCAGTTAAATAGGCTAATTTATTGATTGTCAATATTTATTAATATTAAATAAAATTTATTATTAATTTAAAATTAGTAGATTAACCTGATTACCTGTTTAACCATTCAACTTATGTCCAAAGTCGAATCATATTAAAACAAATTAATTTTTAGAACACGGGCGGAAATCGTACAGCAAATGTGGAAGTATGTGTGTTTGGTTATTTTTGTATTAAGGCTAATAATCAGGGTCTTATACAAATACAGTTTTAGATATGCTTTCAGTCTTTTTTGAGGTTTGGGCAAAATTTCAAATAGAATAAGAAATTTCAAAATAGAGTTTTACTCCGAATACATTTGTAAAATTAAGCATATTAAAATTCCCATGCTTGATAAAAAAATAATATAAGTTAAGAAAATAACAGCATAGTAAACATTGTATTTATTTGATAATCAGATTTTTATAATGAAAAAAAGTTAAATAAATAATGCATTTTTTGTAGTAATAAAATTTTTTATTTGTTGTGTAATAATGGCTTAGATTTTGGACAATGATTAATCAGATAATTAGATTAATTTATTGATTATCAGTGTTTTAATAATATTAATTAATCATTAATTTTAAAAATGTTAAATAAAGTTTATTTTTAATTAAAAGTCATTAAATTAACCTGATTACCTGTTCAACCGTTCAACTTATGTCCAAAGCCCGGTAATGGGTTTACACTTATATATCTCTCAAAAAATGAAAAAGTTACCCTTCGAATGTGTTTTTTTTAATTTTAGAAATGAAAAGTTCATCACATTTATAATAACATGATGAACTTTGTTTGACTTTTGGTGTGTGGTGCCGATCATCTTTCTGCGAGCTTGTCTAAAAAAGCCTGCTCAAACCATTGAGCAGGCTTCTGCTGATAGGGATATTTATAAAAATATGCTTATTCGGAGCTAGTATCCTGTCCATTATTAGGATATACAGTGACTACTGCGGCAATATTATTATCAGTGCCATCTGTGGGATTAGAATTTGTAGTGTTTGAAGTGTTGGTGTTTTGATTATCTTCTAAATAATTCATGATAGTGTAAATTTTATAACGTGAATGATAGAATATTTAATACTTCAAAATTTTGTATTGTTGGCGTAATTGATAATTTTAATAAGTAAAAACTTTGTATTCAGTAATTTATTGAAGTATTGTTTTTTATTACGCTACAAAGATAGCTGATATTTATGCAGACAATCAATTAGTATTTTTTTTAGAAATCTATAAAAAATGATGTTTTTTTAGACGATTTAATTTAATTATTTATTTGTATCTTGCTTATAATTAATTTTTTATGTAAATTACAAATCTAATATCTCTCTTTTAAAAATCAGCAATTACCTACCTTTTTAAGCCCTTAAATTGTCCGAAAAAATAAATATTATAACACGATGAATACACACATAAGCACAAATGAAGGATACCAAACTCATTAAAGTCATAGAAAAATTCTCGAAAACTGATTTGAAGAGGATGAAAGAATTTGTCCATTCTCCCTTTTTTCGGGCAAGCAAAACAGAACGGGATTTATTCGATTTTATCTACAAGTATGCGCCTGATTTTGACCACAAAAAATTCACACCCGAACAAGCGGCTAAGTACATTTTTACGGATAAAAAATACGATGCCTCTGCGCTGATTAAAATACAATCAAGGCTTTTTAAACTGGTGGAACTCTTTATATATTATTATTTTAGAGATGAAAATCTGCCTGATGTAGAAGTAGCGTTGATGAAATTTTATGACAGAGAAAATCTGACTTCGCAAGTTGAAACCACATATAAAAAAATTCAGAAAAAACAAGAAGCCTACCCGCACCGGGATTTTATGCACTATTTCAATCAATTAACCATAGAAAAGCAATACAAAGATTTTTTGGTGGGCAAATTTGAAGATGGTAAAGGCAATACGCATTATCAAAAGGTGATGGAAATCTTAGACATTTTTTACCTGACAGAGAAACTCATACAAATTTGTCAATTATATAATCGTCAGATGTTGACGAATGTGAATTATGAGGTAAAATTAATGGATGAAATACTGGCATTTTTGCCCGATAGCGATTATAAAGATGTGCCAATAATAAAAATATGGTACACTGCGCTATCCTTACTACATTCTGCCGATAAATATGAACATTACCGCCAACTCAAAACACTACTGATAGAACATAACAGCTTACTGAATCAACGTGATAAGCGTGCGCTATATACCTATTTGGAAAATAATACAAGCATGGTCTTTGAGAGTGATGCTTATTATAAGGCTTTATTTGATTTGTATTCCAGACAACTGGAAGATGCGACCATTTATATTGACGGCTACCTGCTACCAACCATTTTTAAAAACATCGTAACGGTAGGTTTGCGACTGGAACATCTGGAGTGGACGGAGCAGTTTTTGGAAAACAACAAAGACAAAATTGTTCCCGAATACGAGGACAGAGACGACGTATATAGTTATTCGCTGGCACAATTATACTTCAAACAACAAAAAATAGATGATGTACTTGATGTCCTCAATCGCACGGTTTTCAATGATATTTATATCAAAATGGACATCCGCCGAATGTATCTCAAAGTCTATTACGAAATGAAATATGACGATATGTTGGAAGATATGGTCAATAGTTTTCGTGTATTTCTGACCAGTCACCAAGATACTATTCCTGCCATACATATACAGGCACACCGCGATTTCATCAATGTCATTTACAATATTTACCGCACAATGAAAAAGGATAAAAAGCGCATCGAAGCCATGGAAAATCAAATCGCTGAAATAAATATTTTGCCCGAAAAAAGTTGGTTGTTGGAAAAACTGGATACTTTACGATAATTGGAATATCAGTTCATGGTTCATGGTTTATGGTTCATAGTTCATAGTTCATGGTTGATGGTTCATGGTTGATGGTTCATGGTTCATAGTTCATGGTTCATAGTTGAAATTTGTTTTTTGGAATTTGGAATTTGATTTTGGGAATTTGATTTTGAGAATTTGTTTACATTTACACCATGCAAACACAATTCACTTTTGATGACCACACACATCGCCGACTCAATATTCTGACGGGAGATTGGGTACTCGTCTCGCCACATCGAATGAAGCGACCGTGGCAGGGGAAGGTCGAACAGGTCGCGCCCGATACACGCCCGCAATATGACTCTAAATGTTACCTCTGCCCGACCAACACCCGCGCAGGTGGTGCAGCCACCAATCCCGACTATTCCGATACCTTTGTTTTTGATAATGACTTTATGGCAATCACGCCCGATATTCCCGAAGGTGATTTGAATAAAGAAAATTTGCTGGTCGCAAAAAGTGAACGCGGACTATGCCGAGTGATATGCTATTCGCCGCGTCACGACCTCACTATGGGCAATATGACTATTGATAATCTATTGAAAGTCATTGATTTGTGGACACAACAATATACCGAACTCGGCAGCCGTGATTTTATCAATTACGTTCAGATTTTTGAAAATAAAGGCGCGATAATGGGATGTAGCAACCCGCACCCACATGGTCAAATATGGGCGCAAGAGACTCCTCCTACCGAAGTAGTAAAGGAAACACAAAGGCAAAAAGCGCACTATGAAAAGCATGGACGTACACTACTGAATGATTACTTGGAACTTGAAATCAAGGAAGATAAACGCATCGTCTGCGCCAATGAACACTTCGTCACGCTTGTTCCTTTTTGGGCGGTTTGGCCCTACGAAACGATGATTGTGAGTAGGGAAGCCATAGGTGATTTGACGCAATTGGACGAGGCACAACGCACAAGTTTAGCTCAAATTTTACAACAAACTACCAAGATGTACGATAAAGTTTTTGACACTTCATTTCCCTATTCTATGGGCATCCACCAAAGTCCGACGGATGGCAAAGCACATCCCGAATGGCATTTTCATATTCATTTTTATCCACCCTTGCTGCGCTCTGCAACGGTCAAAAAATTCATGGTCGGCTACGAAATGATGGGCGAACCGCAACGCGACCTTACCGCAGAGTTTATTGCTGATAAGTTGAGGGGGGTGTAATGTTGAAATGTTGTAGTGTTGTATGTCGGGAACGAGCTTCGATTATCCACATATTTATCCCGAAAGCTTTCGGGAGTGGGTAATGAACCGTAAAAAGTATGTGAAAACGATAAGGTACTGACCTCGTATCGTAGAAACGCAACGCAGGCTGGAAGCACTGCGCTAGGGGTGTCAAGCTAAAGCGTTTTTTAACAAAAAAAAGGCATGTTTAAATTTGCTGTAAAAGTAGTTAACACTTTTTCACGCAGAGAGCGCAGAGTTCGCAGAGGTTTAATTATCAAATCTCTGCGACCTCTGCGTTCTCTGCGTGATTTACTCAATTTGGAGCATTTGTTACATTGCAAAAAAGTGTCAACCGCATTTCTAAACATGCCAAAAAAAATACCTCATTAGTTCGATAAATTCTAATTGAACACTCCAATGCTATTTTTTCTTGTTTAATCGTCAAATATTTAATAGATTTACACATTAGAAATTAAGTGAAATCCGCATTTATTACCAAGATTATACTGAAATGTTATTTTTTTAATTAATTTAAATTATTTGAAAATTTATTTTTGATTAAAAATGAGTTTGTTATAAAAAACAATTTTTTTATTATAATAAAAAAACGTCTATTTCGGTATCGTTAAAATCATATTTAATGTATCCTATAAAGTATCTGATAGCATTTACCGCACTATTTTTGAGTTGGACAGTTTGTAACAACCTATCGGCAGAAACCATGATTAATACACAACAAGAGGGTTGTATTAAAGGTGACTGTGAGGACGGTACGGGCATGTACGTATATCCGAATGGCGATATATATAAAGGTGAATGGCTGAATAATAAACGTCATGGAATCGGTACGATTGTCTATGAGGGTAATCCGGCAAGAAGGGGCGATATGTATGACGGCGAATGGCAGGAAAATCGCAGGCATGGCAAAGGTACATACTCGTGGGCAAATGGCGATGCGTATGACGGTGATTGGAAAAATGATAAGATGTTTGGCAGTGGCAAACTCTATAAATCTGACGGCGAATGGTATGAGGGTGACTGGGAAGCCAATGTCAAAAAAGGACAAGGTACATACAAGTATAACAAAACACCGGAATGGGAAGCACACCTCTATGTAGGTAAGTGGGATAATGATAAACCCTGTTGCAACGGTGAGTATAAATACTTGAACGGAGAGGTATTTTCAAAAGACAAAAAAGCGACTACATCGGGTGCGGGTTGCAAAATAGGGGATTGTAAGAATGGTTATGGCGAGTATCAGTATGCTCAAAGTCGGCGGTATGAAGGTACTTGGCGCAATGGTCGCTTTGACGGTGATGGAACGTTTTATTACGAAACGGGCGAAAAATATATAGGTTCTTGGATAGCCAATAAACGAGATGGCGAGGGGCAGTTTTATAGTCAGGGTGGTCAGTTGATTTACGATGGCAACTGGAAAGATGACACTCAAAACGGTTATGGTATTTATCATTATCAAAACGGTACGCGTTATGCTGGACAATGGGAAGATGGTGTGCGCTATGGCAAAGGCAGATTTACGATACCAAAGGTAGGTTACTACGAAGGCGAATTTAAAGATGACCGCTTCAATGGCGAAGGTATTTTTTATTATGCCGACAGGTCGAGGTATGAAGGTGTCTGGAAAGATAATGTCAAACATGGTGCAGGTAAAGAATATGACCCGCAGGGCAATATCTATCGTGAAGGAACTTGGTCGGAAGGAAATTTTGTAGAATGACAAAAGTAGCGAGTATTGAGTAGCGAGTATCGAGTGACGAAATTTTCAAATAATATTCCCTCGTAACTCACTACTCACTACTCGTAACTCATAATGATATGGCACAATAAATATATGATGCACACTTTTATGTGTGATGCAGAGCGCAAAGTTCGGCTGACGGCAATATGTCATTGCTTGCAAGAGACGGCAGGGCTTCATGCAGTGGAGTATCAATTGGGATATGAGGGCATGAAGGCAAATAATCAGGCTTGGGTGCTGAATCGTTTGCGGGTTGAGGTGAATCGTTATTTGGATTGGAAGGATACTTTGAAAGTGGAAACTTGGGTGCAGATGATGCGCGGTCCTTTTTCGCAGCGTTTCTTTTTATTGAAGGATGAGAAAGATGAAGTGATTGGTTCGGCGAATACTTTTTGGGTGGTGATTGACAGCGTGACTCATAAACCCAAACGACTGAAATCGACACAAGATGTGCCTATTATTGATACGATTCCGCCTTGTGGTGTGGCTGAGAAAATTGCTTTACCTGACGACTTAGAACTCATTGATAATCATAAAGTTAGGCATAGTGACCTCGACTTGCTTCAACATGTCAATAACACCAAATATATTGAATGGATATTGGATACACAACTGACCGACAGACCACCGCGCCCTCAGCGCATTGAACTCAATTTTACAGGCGAAGCGCGATTGGGAGATACTATCAATATTCTAGTTTCTACATCCTCTCACCCACAATTTTATCAATTAAAAAATGCGGAGAACGATAAAGAAATTTGTAAAGTTCAAATATAAAATTGTAGGGTCAGGGCATGCCCTGACCCTACAATTTTACGATTGTTTTATGATTTTTAAAATGTCGGATGCACAGGCTGATTCTCCAATATACCTTCAATTTTCTCCATGATTTCATCCGTCAACAGTGGCAAGACATCCAAAGAAGTCAAAGTTTCTTCCAAGTGATGCGCCTTCGATGCACCTAAAATGACGGTGCTGACATTCGGATTTTTGGCGCACCATGCGACAGCCATTTTGGGCATCGTTGTACCGATTTCATTGGCGATTTTAGTGAGTTCGCGTACTTTTATAATGCGGTCTTCGGTCAATGATTTGTCTTTTAGCCATTCCATACCTTCATTGGTCAGGCGTGTGCCTTCGGGGAATTTATCATTATACTTACCCGATAAAACACCCGACGCGAGCGGCGACCAAATCGTAGTTCCCAAACCTACCGTCTTGTAAATCTGTGAATACTCGACCTCGAATTTATCGCGGTGAAACATGTTGTACTGCGGCTGTTCCATCGTTGGTCCGATGAGTCCGTATTTTTCAGCTGCAACATGTGCTTCCATGATTTCTTGTGCGCTCCATTCGGACGTTCCCCAATACAAGATTTTGCCTTGCTCTATTAAGGTATTCATTGCGCGGACAGTTTCCTCAATTGGCGTATTTTTATCGGGTCGATGACAAAAATATAAGTCCAGATAATCGACCTGCAAACGCTTCAATGCCGCATGACAAGCCTCCGTAATGTGCTTGCGACTCAAGCCACTTTGGTTGGGCAATTTACCGCCCCAAAATACCTTGCTCGACACCACAAAAGTATCGCGCGACCAACCTGTTTTTTTTAAAATATTGCCCATGACAATTTCCGATTTGCCATGTGCATAGACTTCGGCATTGTCAAAGAAATTGACTCCGGCATCATACGCCATTATCATGAGTTTTTCGGCTACATCGTCGCCGATTTGTGCGCCAAAGGTCAGCCATGACCCAAAGGACAAAGTGCTGACTTGTAATCCTGATTTTCCTAATCTTCTGTATTCCATGTTATTTGTGTTGTGGTGTTGAAGTGTTGTTGTGTTGAAGTTTCGGGGGTGTTGTGGTTTATAATTTTGCTAATTCTTTTTCTATGAGGTAGAGGGGAACGCGGCAGAGGGGGCGGAATTTGTTGTTGTAGCGTTGTTTCCATTCGGTTTTTAGTTTTTGGAGTTCGGATTTTTTGATTTTAGGTTTATCCCAAAGACTTCTTTTGATTTGTCTGATTTTCTTTCTGGTTTCTTCGTAAAGTTGGGCGCGTCTTTCTTGTAAAATTTCTTCATTTAGATTCAAAATCACTTTTAAATCGCGCTTTATTTTTTCGTTATTTGAGGTTATCTCGCCATTTGGCAAATATTCTAATTCTTTTATTCTATTGAGATTCAAAGGATTTACGAACAAATCATTCGTTTTGTCAAACCCGGCTTTTGATTTATCGCAAATTAAATTAGCCTTTGATTCACCAACTTCTTTTCTGTTAAGGTCGTCAAATGTCGCTCCTTTCTGTTTTTTAAGTTCGGTCAGACAAGTCGATTCTTTGTTTTTTTGTATATGTTTCATGCTTCGGGAACGTATTCGTCAAATTCAAATTCAAAAGATGTTCTGGCTTTTTGTACGTCTAAGCGATTACCGTATAATTCTTCTAATTTTTTTAATAATACTAATGCTTCTTCACGTTTTTCGTCCTTTAATGCGTGATAAAATTCACTGAATTTTTCTTCGCTATGTTTGGGAGCTTTTCTTATTCCAAATATTTTATTTAAAATATAATTACTATCCGCCCCATAAATAGAAGGTGTAAACGGCACACGTTTAAAATCCTCAATGATATGCACACTTTCCTTTTTGACATTTGATAAGACCTGCGGCGAGTGTGTGGTGACGAGAAATTGTACATTCGGGAATACATGCGTGAGGGCGGGGATGATGTCGCGTTGCCAGGCGGGGTGGAGGTGGAGGTCGATTTCGTCTATTAGGACTATGGCGGATTCATTTAGGATTTCTTCCGGTTTATTTCCTTTATAATTGACAGTTAGTTTTCGTGCTATATCACCGACAACCAATATCGCCATTTTTTCACCATCAGAAAGACTATTAAATTTAAATGGTTTTTCATTTTTTTTAATAAATAAATGAGGACGATAATTGTTTGAGTTTAATTCTTTATGAATCTCCACATATAAATTCGCATATTTATTCCCCTCTAATTTAGAAAAAAAACATTTGAGTGCCTTTCGCATCGGCATTAATCTTGGGTTTTGATAATCAAGGTTACTTCTTACTTTTTCTCTATTTTCATTATTTTCTTCATTCACATACCACTCAATTAAGTGATTAAAATTAGATACAAAAAAAGGTTCTTCACTTACTGCGTTCGGTATGGTATCAAGTCCTTTTAAAGAGCGATTTGTTTCATAATATATAAATTTATTCTTTTGTGGAAGTATATTATCTTTTACACTTACTTCAGTAAGAAGCTTCTCATAATTATTAATATCAGGGTCTCCATTTTCTTTCTTCTTAGAGGAAATACACAGTTCTATCTGCTCGTTATCTTCCGTCTCTTTAAATAACATAGATAAGGACAAAAAAATAGAACCTACTGATAAGTCACTTACATTTGCCCATTTTTCACTATTAAACAACATCCCCACCGCATCCAAGACACTAGTCTTCCCCGACCCATTCACGCCCACAAATACATTCACATTCGGATGCAGTTCAAACTCTGTTTTGTCTTTAAATCCGCGAAAACCCTCTAATGTTAATTTTTGTATTTTCATAGGTGGGTAAAATTACAAAAATAGACCTTGCAAAACAAGGTCTATTTTTGTTATATAAACTTTTGATAATAATTATCCGTTGAGCAATTCGTTTATTTTTTTAATAAAAAAATATTATAATATATAATTATTTTAATAATAATTTGACAATGTCATGTTCGATTTTTATTTAATGTAGTTGGTATTTTGCTCTTGAATTTGGGCTAAAACTCGTCAGACATTTTCAAAATTCACCGATGATATCATATTTTCCAACAATGTTTAAATGTCAGACGAGTTTTAGCCCAAATTCGGAAAAAATATCCCATGTTAAACACAAACATACTTTTATTTTTAAAACATGACATTGTCAAGATAAAAAACATAATACCTGTTCAACTGATCAACAAATTACTGCTTCACTCGCTTCCCCGCTTCAAATTGTACCACTTGTGCTTCGGGGAAACGCGGTAAAATATTGCGTTCCATGAAGGTGTCGGCTTGTACGCCATTGCGGAAATCGCCAATGAGGTAAAGGTATTCGCCGACCATAGTTTCCTGTACGGTCACGAAGGCAAATTCTTTAAATACTTCATGGTCTGTGGATAGCGGACTTGGCGCACCAATCAATTGTATTTTGTAGCCTGTATAATCCGCAGGTATTTTGATACCGCCTTTTACGGGAGGAGTGGAGGCATTGCTTTTGGGTTGTATAATGGCAGGCAATGTCGGTTTTTCCGGCTCAGGCGTATCAACTTCCATTTTTTCCGGCATGACATCTGCATCGCCCATTGGGTCGGTAATCGGACTTGGTGGATTTGGTGTATCAACCGTTGGAGTGGTCTTGTTGCGTGGCGTAGGCAGAGTGACTTTCTCCTGTACTGTTTCTATGGTTTCTTCCATTATTTCTTCGACTTCTTCTGCCATTTCTTCGACTTCCAAACTGCGTTTGTTCGGATAGCTGACATTAGGTGCTTCGACTTCCTCTATTGCATCTTCTACCATTTCCTCAACTTCTTCTACGACTTCCTCTACCCGCTCGCTGCGTGGCGTAGGTAAGGTCACTCGCTCTACGGCTTCGGTTTTACCTGCCATCGCTTTGTTGGCTTCGGCGGCTGCCCCTTTACCGAGTGTTGGTTGTTGAATGGTTTTGTCACCGCCCGTCGGTGGTACGGCATCCGCAGGAATCTGAACGACCTCGCTTTGTCCGCTCATGATTTTTTTCCATTCTTCTTCACTCGTATTTGTTTTAGTATCGCTTTTTACTTGGGCTTTGTTGACATCCTTAGCAACTTCCTGTGGCGGAAAACCACCTTCGGGTACTTGTATCACCGAATTTTCTATTTCTTCTAAAATTTCATCCATGCTTTGCTCCATCATTGAACTGGCAAGCGAACCTTGATTTTCTTCGTCGATTTTTTGGATTTGCAAGACTTTAAATTCAGTCCGGCGGTTTTGTGCATGTTGGTCTTCTGTACATTTTTTATTGGCGGGTTTGGCTTTATCACAATCACATTCTTTTAACTTCAATTCCATTTCACCATAACCTTTATAGGTCAGGCGCGAAGCTGCGATACCACCCTTAGTAATCAAGTAATCCACAGCCGCCCTTGCTCTTTTTTCAGAAAGGATTTGATTGGGTGCCTGCAAATCGCGGCAATCGGTATGCGAGCCAAGTTCGACGGTAATATGCGGATTATCATTTAACAGACCCGCTAATTTGTCCAACTCCAAAGCGGCAGTGGATGTAATATTCGACTTGCCGTATTCATATAAAATATTATTGACTTCAATGGCTTCGCCAATGACAATACGGCGCAGGTCGATATTGGCAACGAGTGTGCCGGCAGAGTTTTCTGCTGTCAAATTATCGGAAATTCCGGGCTGTATGCTGCTCAAGCCTTCAAAGCACAAGATACAATCATTGACATCTACATTAGCCTGAATGCGCTTGGTATAAAAACCTTCTTTGCGAATGAGAATGATGTACTGATTGCCCTTTTCAAAAGTATGCGAGAAGTTGTGTCCTTTGTGCTGACGCAAGACGAGTTCGGGTTTCTTTTTGGTATTATTATAAATTTCGATAGTCGCACCTTTGACGGCATCGGAAGGCGCGACAACCTTACCGCCTTTTCCTTCGGCAAGCGTGGCTTCAAAGATATATCCGGGAGACCTTTCCATCGGAATTTTGACGTATATTTTATCTCCGGCAGCTTTACCTTTGGTGGAGCCTTTGACTTCTTTTTCTTTAAAACCGCCTTTACTGGCTACAAAACGGTAGTCTTTTCCGGCAGGCAATTCCATACTAAATTTACCTTCCAAATTAGATATAGCGTCTCCTTGTGGTGTAGCACCGGTGTAGGCAGTGACGACGACTTCATTGAGGTAGCCTTGATTGTTGCCTGCAAAAGCATAACCTTCAACAGTAATCGTTTGTGCGTGTAGGCTCGCTACAACGAGCATGAAAATGAATAAAAAACTAATTTTGATACTTTTCATATTTAAAATTTAGTTGCGAGTAGTGAGTAGCGAGTTAGCGAGTGTAGAGTAGTGAGTAACGAGTGTAGAGTACTGAGTGTAGAGTACTGAGTATTAAGTTGCAAGTTATTGATATATTTTGCACAGCAAAATTTTTCAACTCGCTACTTTATACTCGCTACTCGTTACTCGCTACTCGCTACTTTCCACTCGCTACTCGCTACTCGCCACTTTTAGAAATATTTTTAACTGATAATAAATTGATTGCATTATTGGTAATACCGTTGACATTGGCGCGAAAAAATCGTGCCGTTTCATCGTAAAACAGAAAAATGACGGGAGCTTCTTCCACCACGATATTGTCCATTTTTTGGTACAAATCGTAGCGTTTGGCATCGTCATTTTCATTCAGCGCAGCCTCGTATAACCTATCAAATTCAACGTTTTTGAAGCGGGTATAGTTGGGTGGCGCAGGATTTTTACTGTAAAAAAGGGTCAAAAAATTCTCTGCATCGGGGTAATCGGCTATCCATGAGGCGCGAAAAAAGTCGGCTTCACCTTTCGACATCAGTTCGCGGAGGGTAGCCGATTGCATGAGTTCTATCTTGGTTTTGATGCCCAAATCTTCCCACTGACGGGCAATGAACTGGCAAATATCGAGGTAGTCGCTATTGGTACGAAGTTCGATTTCGGGGAGGTTTTTTCCGTTGGGAAAGCCCGCTTCGGCGAGGAGTCGGGCGGCTTTGGCGGGGTCGTAGGTATAGCCTTTGACCTTTGCCGGATTGAAGGAAGGTAAGCCTGCCGGAACGAAACCCGACGTAGCGGGTTTGCCTACACCGTTGCGGAGGGTTTGTATCATTTTGGCACGGTCAAAACCGTAATTGAGTGCCTGACGAACCTGCCTTTTACTCAATGGACTGTTCTTTCTTTTGCCCGTAAAATCCATATTGAAACCAAGATATTCGGAGTTGAGATATGGCGATTTTTGAAATTTGAGTTTGCCCTGATGCTTAGATTGTAGTCCACCTGTTTCGGTCAGTAATTCATCAGCATAAGAGGATTCAAGCCCGGAAATAAAGTCCAGTTTACCATTCATCAATTCGAGATAAGCGGTATTTCTATCTGACATAAAATTGACGCGAATGGCATCTGTTTTTGGTAGTCCTTTTTCAAAATAATTCTCATTTTTTGCCAATAATAAGGCTTGATTTTCCAACCATTTTGTCAGCTTAAATGCGCCTGTACCCACAGGCCTAGCACGAAATGCTTTACCGTATTTTTCAAGGGCTTCTTTAGGAACGATGCTACAATATTGCATCGACAATATGCCCAACATCGGACGAAAAGGGCGTTTGAGTTTGACTTGAAAGGTATTGTCATTGATGGCTTTGAAGGGTGTGCTGTCGGCTATGCGGTCTTTGAATATCCACGCACCGGGGGAGTTGACGGTTTTATCTATAATACGATTAAAACTATACACTACATCACTTGCCGTCACCTTGCGTCCTTTGCCACCACTGAAACATTCATTATCGTGAAAAAACACATCATCGCGCAGATTAAAAGTATAGGTCAAGCCATCGTCGGAAATATCCCAACTTTTAGCTATGGAAGGCTGGACATTAAGCTTTTCGTCGAGTTGTACCAAGCCATTATACAGGTGATCCACTGCCCATATATTGGTCTGACTACGAGCAAAGGCAGGGTCGAGTGACGTGACCGCATTGGGTTGATTATAAATGAAAATTTGCTTGTCACCGGAGTTGCCCCTGTCATTCCCGGAATTGCTAGTATCACCACCACAGGCTGCCAATATAATTAACAGACAGAATATTAAATATCTTAATTTCATGTATATTTTTGATTAAAACATTGCAAATATACGAAGAAAAGTTTAAGTTTTTAATTATGTTTTTAAATATGTGTTTAATAAAAGAGGTTCTACTAAAATAAGGGCATTTTTAAATTATTTTATAATAAAAAATATTTATAAATAGTTAATTTTTAATAATAAATAAATTATAAAATAATTTTAATTAATTAAAAAATGTCTATATTTCAGTGCGACCAATTAATTTAATTGAGTGTGCCACACATAAGTTAATTTATAATATAAAAATACTTCTTTTTTTTAATAAATATAGATTGAGCGTACTGTAATGACTGCTTTAGCTGTCAAGTGTAGTTTTAACTCAACATTCAATTACTTGAAAATCATTGTTTTGTGATAAATTACTGCCCACTTGACAGCTAAAGCAGTCATTACGGAGGTTCATGCTAATCTTGACTTTTTCTAATTTCATATTATAAGTCCATGAATGTGTGTCACACTCAAATAATATTTAAATATTTTTTAATAAAAATATATATGAAAAATACATTAGTTATATTAATAATTTGCTTTACTACCTCAATAATTTTCGGACAAATCACCGACCCTGTGGCTACCGAAGTGTGGGAGCCTGTGCCGCGTGTAGTGACTTCGCCAAGTGATAAATTTGTACCAAGCGATGCGGTGGTTTTGTTTGATGGAAAAGATTTAAGTGCTTGGAAATCAGCTAAATCAGACGAAAAAGCCAAATGGAAAATCAAGGACGATGCCATGACGGTAAAGCCCGGAACGGGTGATATTGAAACCAAACAGAGTTTTGGCAGTATCCAATTACACATCGAATGGCGCAGTCCGAAGAAGGTAAAAAGCGAAGGGCAGGGGAGAGGTAATAGTGGTGTTTTTTTCCAGAAAAGATACGAGGTACAGGTATTGGATAATTACGAAAACAAAACCTATCCCAACGGTCAGGCAGGCTCGATTTATAAGCAGTACATGCCTTTAGTCAACGCCTGTCGTGCGCCCGGTGAGTGGCAATCTTATGATATTATTTTCATGGCTCCAGAATTTAATGCCGATGGCATACGGGTACGTTCGGGCTACCTGACGGTCTTTCACAATGGCGTACTGATTCAAAATCATGCAGAGGTGCAAGGTACTACGGAGTACATTGGCTTACCGAAAAATATAGCACATGGAGACGCACCCATTATGCTACAAGACCATGGCAACTTGGTGAGTTACAGGAATATATGGGTGAGGGAATTGTAATGCTGAAATGTTTTAATAATGTGAATATTAGGCATGTTTAGAGATACAGTGAACACTTCAAATTGAGTAATCACGCAGAGAACGCAGAGTTCGCAGAGGGTTAATTATTAAATCTCTGCGAACTCTGCGTTCTCTGCGTGAAAAAGTGTCAACTACTTTTATGGTAAATCTAAACATGCCGAATATTATCGCATTAACTCATTTCAGCATTATCACATTTTTCATTCTACAAAGCCCAATTATTACCCACTTCTTCCACAGGAATACAGCCGATGTATTTACCCGGAACGGGGTCGTAATTCAGATGTTTGGTAGCAATTTCCTCACTACCGAAGTAGGCACTTGTAGCGAGATATTTTACATTGTTTAAAAATTTATAAATATAAAAATTCTCTTTGTCTTTGGCAGCTACATCACTTTCATCTGCGTAGAGTAATCCTCCGATTTCCTCTTTCCTGCTTTCATTTTTAGTGCCAATCCAGTCATCAAGCACCTCTGTCAATTGCTCACGATTCACATCTAAGCCCGAACCCAAATTAAATTTTTTCTTCACTGCATCTTGGAAAAAACCAAGTCCTTTATTGAAGACTTTTTGGTCATTTTTTTCATATAGTTTATCCAAAACTACATTGACATACCTGATAATCCCAACATCTTTTGCGCCCGGCGTATCGGTAGCCGGAAGCATGATGTCCATGAGTTCTTCTACAAAACCTGCATTTTTTTGATTTAAAAAACCAGCACCCGCACTACTTGTTGATGTAGTCGAACTCTCTGATTTACAGCTACTTATCAGGCTTAGTAATGTACCGGACGATACCGTAATCCCAACTCCGATAGATATATTTTTTAATGCACTTCTTCTGTTCATAATATAATGAGTGAATTTTGAATGACTGAATGTTTTTAATGCGATAATGATGTAATGCGATAATGTTTTTTTCATTGTCGCATTATTGCATTGACGCATTTTAGCATTATTACAAATTTCCTTTTTTCAATTGTTCTACGGCATAATTGGCGGCACGTGCCGTCAGTGCCATATATGTGAGGCTCGGATTTTGACAAGCTGCGCTCGTCATGCAAGCCCCATCTGTATTAAATAAATTTGGTATTTGATGTACTTGATTCCACTTATTGAGGACGCTGGTTTTGGGGTCGTGTCCCATGCGTGCCGTACCCATTTCGTGGATACCCAAGCCTACACCGTAACTGCCGTCATAAGGCTGCACATTTTTGAGTCCTGCCTTTTCCAAAATTTCAACGGCAGATTCCATGATGTCTTTCCGCATTTCGGTTTCGTTTTCTTTGAGTTCGGTGCTAAATTTGAGGATAGGAAGCCCCCATTGGTCTTTTTTATCCGTTAGTTCCATTTTATTGTCGTGATAAGGAAGAATCTCGCCGAAACCTGCAATACCGAATTGCCACATACCGGGGCCAAACATCTCATCTTTGTATTCAGCACCAAAGCCCAATTCGGCTATACCGCGCATCCAATTTTTGCGACTCGACCAACCTTGATAACCATAACCGCGCAAGAAATCCATCTTGGTTTCCGGTCTGCCGGGTAGATTGCGAAAACGTGGAATATAAATCCCATTCGGACGTCTGCCTTTATAGTATTTATCCTCCATGCCTTCGTATTCGCCATTCGCGCCTACACCAAGTTGGTGGTCCATCATATTATGTCCCAATTCGCCGGACTCTGCACCGATTCCTTCGGGAAAGCGGTTGCTTTTGCTCATCATCAATATCTTCGTAGAATGTACCGTCGAAGCGTTGAGGAAAATTACTTTTGCTTTAAAAAAATAATCCTTTTTTGTTTTCGCATCAATCACACGGATGCCACTTGCCCGTTTTTTATCCTCATCATAAACTACTTCATAAACAATCGAATCGGGGCGCAAGGTCAGGTTACCTGTCGCGTCGGCAGCCGGCAAGGTAGAGGATTGACTGCTAAAATACGCCCCATACGGACAGCCACGCATACAACGGTCTCTGGACTGACAGGTGCCTCGACCATTCAATCCCTTCGGGTCGGTGATATGCGCTGCCCTGCCGATGGTCATGATTCTATCGTCGAAATTTTTGGCGATATTTTTCCGCATTTCTTCTTCCAAACAAGTGAAATCCATTGGCGGTTGGAATATCCCGTCGGGCAATTGCGGCAAGCTCTCTTTTCTGCCACTCACACCTATATACGCTTCCACGTAGTCATACCATTTCGCAATATCTTTGTACCGAATGGGCCAATCGATACCGATGCCTTCCTTTGCATTTGCCTCAAAATCCATCGGACTCCAACGGTAGCTCTGCCTTCCCCACATCAGGGAGCGTCCGCCCACTTGATAGCCGCGAATCCAATCAAAGCGTTTGCCTTCGGCTTCTTCGTAAGGGTGTTCGCTGTCTTTTACAAAAAAATGTATATGCCCTTCATTGACGATATAACCTCCGAAGCGACTTTGTACAGAATAATCTCGCTCAATGACTTCCGGTGTCAATTTTTTATCTTCCGGTTTGAAATCCCACGAGTCCATATTGGCGGTGTGATAATCGGTTACATGCCTGACATTTCTACCTCTTTCGAGTACTAGCGTTTTGAGTCCTTTTTCACAGAGTTCTTTAGCTGCCCAACTGCCACTAATGCCACTGCCAACGACAATCGCATCATAAGTATCTGTGCTATTTTCTGTGAATAAATTCATGATTAAAATGTGATAATGTTACAATGCGTTAATGCGATAATGTTAATGAGTGAATGAGTGAATATTTTTAATGTGTAAATATTAATTTTTGTATTTTAATTTTAAATAATATAAAACATTGATAAATATTTTTTTAAACTAAATTAATTTATATATATTTAGAAAAGGTGGTTGACATTTTATTATTATAATAATCCGTGTAATTTTTCATTAGTCTTGATTATCAATTATTTATAAATAAAATTTAATTGTATTTTTTTTAATAAAAAAAATGATTATGAAATTTTGTAAAAATTTCATAATTTTAATATATTGAAAAAATAAAAATTGTATGGGCTATTATTATTAGCAAAAATGATGTGCCTTGTTTACTAAACTCTTTGAAGTTTAGTAAACGGAGTGCTTAAACATTGTTTTTATTTTAAAATGAAGTCAAAAAAAGTATAAACTACTTTTCTGCGAAACCTAAATATGTCTTATTTTGTGATAAAATTTTTTTAAATTTATAATCAACACATTAATAATATTAAATAAATTTAAATATTTTATTAAATAAGTGAATATTATTAACACATTTCAGCATTATCGCATTTCAGCATTATTTATTCACTCATTGAATGTATTATAAATTCCCTTTCTTGAGTTGCTCTACGGCATAATCGGCGGCGCGTGCGGTTAGTGCCATGTATGTGAGACTTGGGTTTTGACAAGCTGCGCTCGTCATGCAAGCCCCATCTGTATTAAATAAATTTGGTATTTGATGTACCTGATTCCATTTGTTGAGAACGCTCGTTTTGGGGTCGCGCCCCATGCGTGCCGTACCCATTTCGTGGATGCCCAAGCCTACACCGTAGGGAGCTTCGTAAGGCGATACATTTTTGAGTCCTGCCTTTTCGAGAATTTCAACGGCAGATTCACTCATGTCCTTACGCATCTTTTCTTCGTTTTCCTTGATTTCAGTAGTGAAATTGACTATCGGTATGCCCCATTCATCTTTCTTATTGGTCAGTTCCATTTTATTTTCATGGTAAGGCAACATTTCACCGAAAGCTGTCATACCAAATCGCCAGGGACCCGGCTCAAACATTTCATCTTTATACGCCCCGCCAAAGCCCAGTTCAGCCACGCCACGCATCCAGTTTTGACGACTTGCACCACCTTGATAACCGTAGCCGCGCAAAAAATCCTTCTTAGTTTCCGGTCTGCCGGGCAGGTTGCGGAAGCGCGGGATGTAAATGCCGTTGGGTCGTCTGCCTTTATAATATTTATCTTCAAAACCCTCAAAATCGCCACTCGCGCCCACTCGAAAATGGTGGTCCATCATATTATGTCCCAACTCACCGGATTCGGCACCGATACCTTCAGGGAAGCGGTTACTTTTGCTCATCATCAATATCTGCGTGGAGGCAACAGCCGAGGCATTGAGGAAGATAACTTTTGCTTTGAAAAAATAATCTTTTTTGGTCTCTGTATCAATCACACGGACACCGCTTGCACGTTTTTTATCTTCATCATAGACCACTTCATATACAATCGAATTGGGGCGCAAAGTCATATTACCGGTCTCATTTGCAGCGGGTAAGGTAGAAGCTTGACTGCTAAAGTATGCTCCATACGGACAACCGCGCATACAGCGATTTCTGAACTGACACGTGCCTCTGCCGTTCAGTCCTTTTGGGTCAGTGATATGCGCTGTTCTTCCGATAGTCATAATTCTATCGTCGAAGTTTTTAGCAATATTTTTACGCAATTCTTCCTCTACGCAATTAAAATCCATTGGTGGCTGAAATACGCCATCGGGTAATTGTGGCAAACCTTCTTTCCTGCCACTCACGCCTATATAAGCTTCTACGTAATCATACCATTTTGCAAGGTCTTCATACCGAATAGGCCAGTCCACCGCGATACCATCTTTCGCATTTGCTTCAAAATCCATCTGACTCCAACGGTAGCTCTGCCTGCCCCAGACCAGCGAGCGTCCGCCTACCTGATAACCACGAATCCAGTCGAAGCGTGTACCTTCGGTTTCTTCGTAAGGGTGTTCGCTGTCTTTTACGAAAAAATGGACATGTTCTTCCTTTGTAGTATAGCCCGTCCGGTTTTGTTTGGGGTAGTCTTTTTCCAGTTCTTCTTTCGACAATCTGCCACCGTATTTAAACTCCCAAGCGTCCATATTGGCAGTTTTGTAATCCGTCACATGTTGTACATTTCTGCCGCGTTCAAGCACCAATGTTTTAAGTCCTTTTTCACAGAGTTCCTTAGCAGCCCAACCGCCGCTGATACCACTTCCGACCACAATAGCATCGTAGGTATCAGGGCTGTTTTCAGTAAATAAATTCATTATGGATTGGATTTAATTTGAAAGGTTGTGAATGAATATTTTGCTCACATAACAAAGATAGATAATTATTGCTAACTAAAATAGCTTTACTACAATATTTTATATTGGAAGATGTTTTAATGGCTTTTTGACCGGACATTTACTTATTCGCTTTCAAATCTCCTTTCAATTGTGCGATTTTTTCCAACAGCCAGTCTTTGGAATTGAGTTGAGTATAGTTGTTGATTTTATTTTCGAGGGTTTTGATTTTTTCGGGTGTTTTTCGCTCTTTGATACTGTACAGGCGGTTCATGGCTTTGATGAAATTGAGGTAACCCTGTCTGCGTTGTGGCGAGATGTGGCGTTGGGTGCGGATGTATTCGCGGAAGGAGTGGCTGAGACTGTCATAAGCGATGGGTTCGTCGAGTTCGTAGTAGGCGCGTAGGATGAATGTTTTTCGATTGACTTCATAAATGAAATCTAATCTATCCATACGATTGAGATAGTCAAGTACCTGCTGATACTTCTCTTGGTCGAAGTACAAAGCCGCTTTATTGAAATAATACATACTATCTCTGATATCTGGTTTCAAATACTCAATATGCGTTTCCAAAAATTTCTCCGTTGAGTCAAACGCCTTGATTCGTCCACCTACCGTCACGATATTTTTCAATAATTGTGCAGGCATATACCGTCCTACAAACAAAGCACCATAATCTGCTGCTTTTTGATAAATCTTAAATAAAGTATCATAATACTTCAAATGACCATCTATAATCCGACGTATGCAGTAATTCATACAAGTATCAAAAAACACCTTCAATTCTTCCAAAGAAAGGACTAAATGATATTTATCAATAAGTTCGAGTAGCCTTTCAAAATGTTGGGTATTTTCGTAAGCTGTAATGGTCAATAAGTTAGTATAATATAAATCTACAAAAAAATGATTGAGTAAACCTAATTTTTCTGCCAAATATACCACCCGATTAAGTGCGTCTTCATCATAATCCATAGAAAATATACGTTTTAGATTAGCTGCTTCCCGACTAAGCGTAAATCGCTGAATGACATAATACTTATCCAGAATATTTATTGCTTCGCTGGGATGTCCCTCTTTTTTTGAGGGCTTAGTTTTATTGTTATGTTCCAACCAATCATAAGTCAACAAAAACAAATCATGATAATCGCTTACTCCTCGTCGCTGTACTTTTTGATAGCTTTCTATTGTATTATTATATACTGTTTCAAAATATTTGAATTGCTCACGCCTCATCAAATTTCGTAGCAGCAAATGCTTCTTAAAATAAGGACGCTCACTTAATTGTTCCTGTATAAAAAACTCATCCAATAAGCGTGTCAATTGACTAATCAGTGTATTCAAAGAATTGATCTTACTTTTGTTTTGATATAAAGACAGTAGTAAATCTTCCTTATCCGGCGGCAATTCATCATCCAACAAATACGGTTTCAACAACCGAAACAAGTGTAAGCAATCCTCATTTTTATTAAAATAAGGCGAAGCCAAAAAATCATCACATCGTTCCAATTCTTCCACTTCAAGGCTGCATAAAAGCGTATAAAGGCGACTTTTTTTCATTTAATATGGATTTAAAATGAATTTAAAGGTACAAAAAAGGTCTTATTTTATTTAAAAAATTAAGTGTAAAAATAAATTTTTAATACGTAAAATGGTATTTATTAATAATTATTAAAATTACTTTTTATTAATTTATTTTTATTAATTTATAAAAAACTATAAAAAATTGCTTTTTTTATTCAAAATATGCCCCTACTTTTGAATTGTCATCAGCACTGATACACCTCAAATCAACATAAAACCAAATCAACAAAAAGTCCTGCGAAACCTTCACAGGTGAATCAGGCAAAACAATAATTATTTTACTAACATTTTTTATTAAATATTTTTAAAACATTGATTATGAAAAAATTAAAAATTAAATTAGGGCTTTTGAGCCTATTGGCTGTACTCGCCGTTTCGGTCTTTTTGACTTCTTGTGAACAGGAGACAATACCTTCAATCCCAGAAGAAACAGTTACAGATAATCTTCTCGGAGAAGGTCAAGATACTAATCATGAAATTCACGAAGATTATTTGGTGACTAGTAACGAATACTATTTGCCTTTATCTGTTGACAGAGGAACTGAAGCGGAAATCAAAGAATATCTGAAAAACATAACACCCGAATTACAAGCACAACTGGTAGAACATACAAGAGTTATAGATTACCTCGACAGTGTTAATAAATTAGATGAGGTTATACCCAATATTTCTCCATCT
The DNA here is from genome assembly GCA_938028705.1 of uncultured Saprospiraceae bacterium. Classification (GTDB taxonomy): domain Bacteria; phylum Bacteroidota; class Bacteroidia; order Chitinophagales; family Saprospiraceae; genus JAHDEO01. The sequence goes on from CALIZI010000121.1 coordinate 34,308, forward strand.
GACTTACTGCTAACCAGCAATGTAGCAACGTATTTAACGGATGAAGAGGTGCAGCAATTATCTCATTATGACAGTAGTAGTAATATCGAATCAAGGGAGTGTTCAGCTTGGAGAAGTAATGGCTGCTCTCATGCTCTTCAAGGCGATTTTTTCCCACTTTGTTATGTAAAATGGGTTTGTCAGGATAAAAGAGATTGTGAATGGCACGACTTCTTTAGTGCAAGATACCGTACTACCTATAGTGGACCTACACATAAATGTCACTAAAATTTATGCGAATAACGAGTTATACTCTTTTAGGCTAAGAATTTAACATTTTGACGGTGGCTTTTGCGCTTATTTTTCACTTTAAAATCATTCATTTATACCGATAAAATCACGCTTTCAAAGTAAAAACTAAGCACAAAATCCCTCACGTCAAAAAGCTAAATTCTTAACCTAAAAGAGTATAAGCAAAATATTTATTTTCAACATAGTTGGCAGACATTTTCAAAATTGTCTGCCAACTATATAGCCTGATTATCAAAGCATTAAAACAAGGTTCCACTGAAATAAGGATACTTTTTAACTACTTTTTGACTGCCTTGCAATAAAAAAATATTTGTAATTGATTAATTTTTAATAATAAATAAATTATGAAATATCTTTATTGCAGTGGAACCAAACAATATTCACACATTTAAAAAAATACAACACAATGTAAACATCCGAACCATCCACACACCAATATCAATTATTCATCTAAAAAAAGCATCATGAAAAATTACGTCCCAGTATCAAAAATCATGTTATTATGCTTGTTCATTACTGTACAAGCTACCGCTCAACCCGCTAATCAAAACACCGATGAGATTATTATAAAATTCAAATCGGATGTAACTCATCAGGTCAAATCACAACTACGCAATCAAGTACAAGCCACCAAAAAATCAAAGATATTATCAAGTGACATCAGCACTTGGCAACTCCCCAAAAACACCCTGTTCCTCAAAGGACAACATATTCAAAACACCCAAGATTATATCGACTACCTCAATCAACAACCGGAGGTCGTCTATGCCGAACCCAACTACGCCGTCCAAGTACTCAGCACACCCAATGACCCACAAATTGACCAACTCTGGGGGATTCAAAACAATGGACAAACAGGCGGTTTGCAAGGCGCAGATATGCGCGTATTCGAGGCTTGGGATATTCGGCACGATGCCACCGCTACGCCTATTGCGATACTTGATACAGGCATTGATTGGCAACACGAAGACCTAATAAAAAATGTATGGCAAAACCTCGGCGAAGATGCCGACGGCGATGGTCAAGTACTCGAATGGAATGGCACTGAATGGACTTTTGACCCCGATGACGAAAACGGAATTGACGATGATGGAAATGGCTATGATGACGACTTCATCGGCTGGGATTTTGTAAATAATGACAACAACCCTTATGATGATAATGGACACGGTACACACGTAGCGGGCATCGCAGGTGCGCGAGGCAATAACGGTATTGGCACAACAGGTATCGCATGGGAAGCTCAATTGCTCGCACTTAAAGTCTTTGACGCAAATGGTTCAGGCTCAATGGATAATGTCATTGCTGCATTGGACTACACCATTCAACAAGGTATCAAAATAACCAACAACAGTTGGGGAACAATCTCCGAATCACAAGCACTCTACGATGCGATTAACAACACCCAAAATACCGGACAAATCTTCGTAGCAGCAGCAGGTAATAACGCCACTGATAATGACCTCGCTTTCGGTAATATTTATCCGGCAAGTTATGACCTCGACAACATCATCGCAGTAGCATCCACCAATCAGTTTGACCAAAAGGCTAACTTCTCCAATTATGGAGCAGTGACGATTGATATTGGGACGCCGGGCAAGGGAATTTATAGTACCTTGCCCGGCAATAGTTACGGTTATTTGTATGGCACATCTATGTCTGCGCCTTACCTTGCCGGAGCTGCCGCCTTGTTGTGGTCGGAAGCCAATACGCTTGCACCACTTCAAGTCAAAAACACCCTCCTCAACACCGCTCAACCACTACCCGATTTAGAAGGAAAATGCGTTTCAGGCGGACGACTTGACCTATTTAATGCACTACATACGCTCACCACGCCTAATGCCGATTTTGAAGTAACAAATACAGGTTTGACCATTGATTTGGCTGCCGAAAATATAAGTTCCGGTACGACTTATCAATGGAATTTTGGCGATGGCGCAAGCGCGACCTCATCCGTACCTACGCACACCTACACGAGCGAAGGCAATTACCCCGTCTGCCTGACTGTAACCAAGTACGGACAAAGCAATACTTTTTGCAAAAATATTACCGTCATTCAAAATGGCAACACCAACGATTGTGAAACCGAATGGACACTACAAACGCACGGTGACCGCATGAATGCACTTGCCCCCGACGGCGAATATATTTGGGCAGGAACAACAGGTGGTTTGCTAAAATTTAATACCCTCACCGATGATTTTATTTTTTACAGTACGGTCAATTCCGACCTGCCACATAATGACGTACTTTCGGTAGCAACCGACCTCAACGGCTATCTTTGGGTCGGCACGGGCGAGGGCGGTGCAGCCAAATTTGACGGTACGAATTGGACGATTTATAACACACAAAATTCAGGTATTCCCAACAATAGAATCACTGATATTGCTATCGCGCCAAACGGTGAAATTTGGATAGCTACCGAAGGTGGCGGTGCTGCCCGATTCGATGGAAATTCGACTTGGCAGGTCTATGATGCTTCCAATCATTTACCGAGTGGTTCAGGTTATGGATTCAATGTAATTAATGATATTGAAATAACCACCGATGGTACAATATGGATAGGTATGCGTGGTGAGGGACTTGTCAAATTTGATGGTACAAATTGGATAAATTATAGAAAATCGAATGGTTTAAATCACAATAATGTTCGCACAATTGCGAGCGATTCCAATACCGGAAATTTATGGCTTGGCACACAAAAAGGCATGGTGCAATTCACACCTTCTAATGAGCAATTTACATTATTAAATGCTTTACAAAATATCAATATGCTCTCTTCTTACGTCAGTCCGCAAGGCGAGCCTTGGTTTGGAAATGCTATTGGTTTACACCAATTACACACAGATGGTACTATCACTATACACAACGGACAAAGCACCGATTACGAGTTGAGAAGTAGTGTAATCAGAGCCATTACCCAAGACGAAAACGGCAATATGTGGATAGGTACAGGCAGAAGCCTTACGAAATATGACGGCACTACATGGACAGGTTATCGCCAATTTAATGATGAGATTTCCGGTAACGATGTACTTGGTATCAAACAAGCCTCTTCCGGTGAAATATTCGTAGGAACATACAGCGATGTCATGCGTATCCTTGATGATACAATTTATCGTTATTCCGTCGGCAATTCAGCTTTGACGACCACAGAAGTACGCGATATTCTTGCTGATGATAATGGCACAATTTGGCTCGCAACACGTAAAGGCATTGCCGAAATTACTCAATTTGAAAACCCCAATAACTGGACAATTTATGATACACTTGGCACATCCGGTGTAGTCATCGGAGCGCAAGATTTTCACAGCCTTGCCCAAGACCACAACGGCACACTTTGGGCAGGTATCACCAATGGTGGTTTATATAAATATGATGGTGCAACTTGGACATACATCAGCCCCAATAACTCACCTTTGCCGACTTATGCTGTCAGAGATATTACTTTTGACCCTGTACATCAAAACATTTGGATAGCCACCGCAGGAAAAGGACTCGTACAAGTGGATGCTAATGATAATTGGACGATTTATAATAAAGAAAATAATCAATTAAGACACAACACCGTCAATACCGTAACCACTGATAATCAAGGCAATGTATGGTACGGAACAGATTGGGGAATGGGTGTATTCGACGGTATAGATTTCATCAATCATCATCCCAACAATTCAGATATTATTGACAATAAAGTCCTTTCATTACACACCGATTCCAATACTGGAAATGTATGGGTAGGTACAAAAGAAGGCTTATGTAAATTTGACGGAGTAGATAAATGGACGGCTTATGACAATGGTAGCATCAACATCAGCGACCCCGTACAAGCCATAGAAATCACCGATGACGGCAGAAAATGGATAGGCACTTACGGTGGTTTGAGCATACTTGCGGCTGATTTGGCTTCCTTTTCTTTTGATAATTATAGTCCCTGTACAGATTCGATAATTACATTTTATAATACTTCAGAAAATACAAATACAGGCGATTGGTATGTCAATGATGTCTATATTTCTTCTGCGCCGAATATCACCTATAATTTCCCGTCAAAAGGCATTTACGAAGTCAAACTAATCGCGAATGACGGCGGTATTTGTACGTCCGAATTTAAAAAAGATATTATTATTGGTGATAATGCGAATTTACTCGAATTAGAAGACGCAGTAACGGTATGTGATGATTATTTTATAATAAAAACAGAACTCGAACACCTCGCTTCTTACCGTTGGTATTTTGATAATATGATGGTTGGAAATCAATCCGAATACACCGCTATGCAGTCCGGTCAATACATTTTAAACGTAGAAGACCCTTGCGGAAATACCAAGTCTGATACACTCCAACTTACCCTCGAAGACAACTGCGTGTGGTCCGGCGATACAAATGATGATGGTATCGTCAATCTATTTGATGTACTTCGCATTGGCAGAGCATATAATACTGTGGGAATTGCTCGTCCTAATCCTTCTATTGAATGGGAAGCACAAACATCAGAAGATTGGAACGCTACATTTTTTGATGATATAAATTACAAACACACCGACACCAATGGTGACGGCATCATTGACATCAACGACATAGATGCGATTCTTGCAAACTATAAAAAAACACATGGTTTAAATCCGTCTTACCCTGCATCAGACATAGGTGGTGCAGTACAACTCGTACTAAATATCAACCAACCCACCATTTTAAATGGCGTTGCCAATACTACAATTGGTATCAACTTGGAACACACAAACGGAGAAAATATCAATGCCTATGGCTTGGCATTTACGCTCAACCATAGCGGTACAGCAAGCACTGATTTCAGCAATTCTTCTTTTGGGAATAGCAGCGATATACTTACATTTGAAAAAAGCCAAGCCGGACAAACTGACATCGTAATTATACGAAAGGATAAAAATAATATTATTGGAAATGGTACTACAGCTATCGTTTCTACATTGGAAGACCTTCCACACGGAGAACCCGAAGTCAACAACCTCTCCATCCTCAGCATCAACAATGTACGCCTGATAGACAAAGACGGCAACATCATCCCCATCGGTAGCCAGACTACAACCTATAGTGCCGATGTGCAAAGCATGGACATCATCACCAATGCACAACCTCTGAATTGTGAAGGTTTGGGTGAAGTACAAACAAGTATCACAGGTGGTACGCCTCCATACACCTACACATGGAGCAATGGTACAAATACCCAAAATATTGCCAACCTTGAAACGGGATTATACCACCTCACTGTCACCGATGCCAATGGTATGACTGCCGAAACCACCACTTTCATCGACGACAAATCCATACGCCTCAATACTGAAACTAGGCCCGAAACCAACGGACTTGCCAATGGCACAGCTGCTATCACCGTAGGCGGTGGCACAGGCAATTACAGCTATCTTTGGAGTACAGGACAAACAGGTGAAAATATAGTGGGTTTAGAATCAGGCACTTATACCGTTACAGTAACAGATGAATCGGGCTGTATGCAGGAAGCTATTGCGATAGTTCCCGGTAATATCCAACTCAATATGCGCGTATTTTTAGAAGGAAATTATATTCCCGATGACGGTATGATGCACGATGATTTAAGAAAACTCAATTTACTGCCTCTTACGTCGCCCTATCATTCCAATGAAAAAACATTGACGGGTATATTCTCCACAGAGAGCAATGATGCAATAGTGGACTGGCTAAAAATCAAACTCCTTGACCCTATAACTTTTACGATTTTAGATAGTCGTTCTGCCTTATTGCAAAGAGACGGTGACATTGTAGAACTTGATGGTAAAACATCTATCAGTATGAGCATTGCTGAAAACAGAGACGCACTATTACTCATTCGTCATCGCAATCACTTGGGCATTATATCGCCAAATCATGTTGAACCAAATACAACATTTAATGCCGATTTTACGCAGCAAAATACAACAAATTTTGGGGCAGGACAAAAACAACTCCCCACAGGCGAATGGCTAATGTACGCAGGAAATGCGGTTGACAATACTGGAATTGATGAAGAAGTCAATGGCGAAGATAAAGGTACGTGGTTCTCATTAAACGGTAATTTCAAAGTTTACACTCGCGAAGATTTCAACCTTAATGGTGATGTCAATGGTGCAGACAAAATATTTTGGCAACGCAATAACGGTACTTTCAACAACTTACCCGAATAAACCGTACAGGCGATTTCAATCGCCATGTCAAATTATTACACATGGCGATTGAAATCGCCTGTACGATTCCTATCCACACATTTTTCTTAAAAAACAACAACAATCTGAACGTTCAATTTTGGGCGAAAGCCTTCACCATGCCCCATTCAAACTTAAAATGCGACAAAGACAATTATTAAACAATTATTAAACTTTGGTGAATTGGTTGATTGGTGAATTAGTTAATCAGGTATTCATAAGTTGCACGCAGCGAAATACCTAATTAACCAATCACCTAATCAACTGATTAACCAATTACAAAACAATGTATTATGAACTTTAAATCATTTTTATTCACATTCATCGCTTGCTTACTTATCACGCAAGCTTACACACAAAATACCCTTGATTACGATTGGAAAAATGTCAAAATTGGCGGCGGCGGCTACATCACAGGGATGAAGGTACATCCGCAAGACCCCAACATTATATACCTGCGTACCGATGTGGGCGGTGCTTACCGTTGGAATCCTGCAACGCAAGAAGTCGAACAAATTATCAATTTTCGTAATGGCAATTACTATGGCGTAGCGGGCATTGCTTTGCACCCGACCAATAAAAACATCGTCTATCTTGCTGTTGATAGAGGTAATACAGCGAGTAATTCTGCCATTTTAAAATCCACCAACAGGGGAGATACTTGGCAAGTAATTCCTACTGATAATTTCAAATTCGGCGCAAATGGCGGGCGCAATAACAGCGACACCGACGACCGAGACCGCGAAGGTTCGCCTATTGCCGTCAATCCGAATGATGCCAACGAACTTTGGGTCGGCTCCCGCGAAAAAGGACTTTGGCGACTCAATGGCACTTCATGGACACGCATTGCCGCAGGTACGATACCTGATAATAATTTGGAAAACAGCATCCGCAACGTCCTCTTTCATCCCACTGATGCCAACTACATTTACGTGGGCTACTACAACTACGGTATCTATCGCAGCAGCAACGGCGGCGCGAGTTTCAGCCCAATCAACGGCGGCAATAACAAGCTCAGAGATGTCAGCGATTTGAGTTTTTCCAAAAACGGTACAAAACTCTACGCCGCTTGTCGCAATAATGGCGTTTTTAAACTAAATAATCCTCTGACAAGTACAAATTGGACCAATACAAACATTGGAGATGCCAATGTCAATTGGGGCTACCTCACCGTCACCGCAAGCCCACACAATGACAACATTGTAGTAGCTTGTCCGGCGGGTACGGGTGGAAATAATTTTGCACGTTTACATGTTTCTTATGATAGTGGAAATACCTGGACAAAGAAAAATAACGCCACTTCCGTCACTATTTTTAATTGGAATCAAAACAACGGAAAAGGACTACATACCGGACAACTCGCCTTTGACTCCGCCAACCCGAATAAACTCTATTTTACCTCTTGGTCGGGCTTATGGTACACCTCAAATTGGCAAGCAAATCAGGTGGCATGGAGCAATGACATGTCTTACGGACACGAAGAAATCGTCAATACAGGCTTGACCGCTTTTCCGCCAAATAACAACGGAACAGTACTTGGTGCCAACTCCGCCGACCACGCAGGTTGGATTATCACCGACCCCGACAATTATCCTTCGGAAGACATCAAAGACCTCACTACGCCAAGCGGTAGCTACATCAAAGGGGCAGGTACAGCCATCTGCGAACAATTCCCGGCAAACATCGTCGTATCATCCACTCGAAACTGGAAGGATTCGGACGGCTATATTTTGTATTCGACTGATGCGGGGCAGAGTTTCAGCAGAGCAAACGGCTACCAAACCGCTTGGGGAAAAGCCAATGTAGCCATAGCTCAACGCAATCCCAACAACATCGTAGTTGTATGCAGTGCAGGCGTAAAATACTCCACAGATAGAGGCGCGACCTTTAATAATGCAAACGACATATCAGGTGTATCTGCCACAAATAGTGTGTTTTTTTCCCACCGTCCGTTGGTCGCAGACGCAGTGGCGAATAATACATTTTACATCTATAACCGTAACAATGCGAAAGTATATCGAAGTACAAATAACGGTCAAAACTGGTCAGAACGCGGTACTATTCCCGACAACTTTAAATTGACCAATGAAAGCAACTCCACACGACTCGCAGCCGCTCCCGGCAGAGAAGGACACTTATGGATAAATCACAAAGACAAGGGGCTGTACCGTAGTACCAATGGTGGTGGTACATGGAACAAAATCAACAATGTCAGCAAAGCCATTGCCATGTCCATTGGAAAAGAAAAAACACCCGGCGGCTATCCGACCATTTATATACTCGGCAGACTTTCCGGTCAAAGTCAATCTTGGATATATCGTTCTACCGACCAAGGCGCGACTTGGGAACAAATCAGCGACGACAGCACCCTTTTCCTTGAAGCGCGTATTCGTCACATGGCGGCAGATAGAAGCGAATTTGGTAAAGTCTATATCAGTGCTTCGGGTATGGGCGTATGGTCGGGCAGTGCAGATGCGATGCCTCCACCACCTGCGGAATTTATCAATATCACCGCCCCCACGCAAGGTGAATCCATCCCCAAAGGCAGCATCTACGACATCAGATGGAACGACAACCTACCCGGCGATGTACGAGTCGTTTTATTTAAAGATGGCAATTATGACCGCACCCTTGCATCGTCTGTTCCGAGCAATGGTAGTTACGCATGGACGGTTGCCAACGACATTCCCGCAGGAAACAATTATAGGATTAGAATACGCAGCAATGATAATGGAAACATTGATGATTATAGCGAAAATTTCAGTATCGAAAACGCTTGTCCGGCAGCAAACACGCCTTGCGATGATGGCAACCCTGATACTGTAAATGATAGAGAAGATGGTAACTGCAATTGCGCCGGAGATGCAGCAGAGATACTTATCCGTACACAGGCTGACGGCAACGATGTAGAAAAAGGCACTAGCCACAATATTTTATGGACTACGAACCTACCGGGTGATATGCGAATAGTCTTGTTCAAAGACGGCAATTATGACCGCATCATTGAATCGGCTGCTTCAAATAATTATTTGTGGACAGTAGCTAATGATATTCCCGCAGGCGATAATTATTCAATCAGAGTACGCAGCAATACGAATCCTGATATTGATGATTTCAGCCAAGATTTCAGCATCGTCGAACCTGCAACTTTAGGCTGTGACCTCATTCCTAATGGTACTTTTGAAAACGGCGATTTATCAGGCTGGGAGTTCAAGCAAAATGGCGGCGCATCCGGTACATACAGCAGCCCCTGGAATAGAGCGCAGTTGAGTATCGACAATGCAGGCACTGCCGTATGGCATTTGAGCCTTCGCCACGATGACATCACCCTCAAAGGTGGTAAAACCTACGAACTCAAGTACGAAGCCAAAGCATGGGGAGATAGGAATATGTCCGTTTTTGTACAGCACAAAAATAACAACTACGCTACGTTATATAGCCAAGTTGTGCCACTCGAAAACGCATGGAATCTGCGCCCCACAGCCACCTTTACGATGCCTTCGAATGGCGAAGTTGTTATTTCATTCAGATTGGGTACAAATAATAAAACAGTCATATTGGACAATATCACACTCAATGAAGTTGGCTGTTCGGCTGCGAAGAAAGACGAATCATATTCACCTGATATTCAGTTATTTCCAAATCCCACAACCCACACCATCCATCTCAATACCGAATTATCCGACCATACTTCTGCGGATGTATTCGTATATGATGCCTTTGGCAAAATGGTGAAAAACCTGACAGCAATCGAACTGACAGCAGGGCTTCAAACACTTGATATTGATATATCTGACCTGAGTGCAGGGATGTATTTTTTCACCCTTCAATCAGATAATTGGCAAGCGGTAGAACGATTTGTAATTGTAAGATAAAAAATACTCGTGAAGCAATTTTAATGCTCTAAAAGGTTTTGAAAAAGGAAATTTACTTAACCTTGAGCAAGTCGGCAGCTACTTTTGAAGTGGCTGCCGATTTTATTTTGAGATTCGTTTATTTTATATGTGAATTTGATTTTTGAAAAAAAATCACTAATCTATATCGGACGCAAAAAAATATTAATCATGTAATAAATTTTGCAGAATAATTTAAATTTGTAAATTTACATAGTTAAGCAAGATAATAGAATAAAGGAGTCATAAACCAAATGTTAAATCCTTCATAATCAATCATTTAAATTTATTTTAAATGTTAGTTGTGTTATTTACCTACCTCATATAATGATTTAGTATTTATGTGTCTCTTCAATTTACGCAAAAGTATTTGCTGTTTTCTTGTTCTCTAATTTTTTTCCCCGTTTAAAAATATGATAATGATAGGATAAAATTAGGTGATGTTTGGAATAAGTATTTGATTATTAATTATTTGAAATTATAATTTACAACCACTCCACTTTATCTTTATTTAGATAACATTGAAACATGAGTATTTTTCAATTTATTAAAACTGTTTTTATATTTTAAAAAAATAGAAAATGCGTCTGTTTCAGAAAAACCTTAGTGAATATCCAATATTTAAATACAATAAATTTTATTATGAAAAAGATGTCTGCTCTTTTTGTACTGATCTTAGCCTTCTGCGTAGCAGGGCTGGCACAGTCATCACCCAAACCTGCCAAGAAAGCTACCTTATTGACCAATGGTACTCAAATAAAAGACGGTAAAACCGGCAAAGTCATTAGAGTGACGAAAGGTACAGTACCCACGCCTGTTCCGAATGCGAAGATGACCATTACAAGAACCGGTGTAAGTACACCAAACAATTCTAATAAGTCGTCAGGAAATACACCTGCAAAGCAATCGCCTAAAGGATTAAATAAACAATAAAATACTTATATTGTATTAGGTTTAAAATTATACTTTTTATTTTACAAAATGTTATATTGCTATATTGTTGATAAACAGGCATTTATGATTTGATTTTGGCTATATACAACAATAAAACAATGTAACAATCTAACCATAAAGCAGTATAACACTCCAACTAACATGAAACTCATTACTGAATAAAGTTAATAAAATTAAAATGAAAAACAATAAATTTATATTTTTCTGTATTACAGTTTGTTGTATGATGACATTCTCCTTCAATGGTATATTTGCACAAGGCACACTTGGCGAATATCCCGGAGCAGGAGTAGGGTTTGATGCCGGTTGTGCTTATCCCGATGCGGGGAGTAACGAGCTAGGATTTACAGATATGGGTATTCCGGGCAATGCCTGTGGTTCAGTCTTTGATGTCACCTTCGGTCCATGGGTAGAAACAGCCACAGGATTTGATATTAGCGGCTTTGAATTGAATAACTTTGATGTTGATACAGAGGCTACCTATGGTATCCGTTTGTTCTATGGTCCGCAAGACAATTGTTGCACGATTTGTCTGGATGCAATGCTTGATTTGTCGCAAAATCAGCCTTGTGGTACTTTCGGTCCACAAGCAGATTTGAGCGTTTTCGGTTATCCGGTGCCTACCAATTACGGAGCGGATATATTTGGGGATGATGTCATTCCTTATGACAATATGTGTCCGAATACAGAGTATTTTGTTACTTACCAATTCATTTCAGCTACAGATGTTGATTTAAACGATCCGGATGGCAACCTTTGTGCTATGGATGATGCTTTGATTAACAATTTCGGTACGATGAGTGCCGTTCAAACACTTGTGGCTCCCGGTGCAAGAAGCCCGATTGTTATTAATGCTGTTGTTGTGTCTTTAGCAGGTGCTGCCGACTGTGGTGCAGATGTCGTTTTAGATTATAATATAGATATTGCTTCGGGATGTGCGACAAATATAGGAACTTGCTCTAAAGGTTTGGAGTATGAATTCAGAGCAACTTTGAGCTGTGCAGACGGTACTATGCTGAATATCAATAGCGGTACTTTATTGAATAATCCTGATGAATGTTATGCCGGAACAAGCACCGTTCCCGGAGGAGGAACAGGACAAATAACACTCGGTACTGTTGCAGAAGTATGCGCCATAGCTACATGCGATCCCAATGCCAGTATAGAACTTTATGCAAGACATACATTTTGTGAGGCTGATGATATAAATGGTGACGGTAGTGGTGTAGATGAAGCAGTTGCGTCAATTGACCTTGTCGATATACTTGCCGCTTATGGCGATGCCGGAGCGATGTGTTGTCCAAGTGACGTACCGGGCTGTACCGACCCATGTGCGCCTAACTACGATGCAACTGCCACAATAGATGACGGTAGCTGCGACCCTTATGATGATACCTGTAATGCAGACTGTACGGCAGGACCTTTCGGCGGTACTTGGGATCCAGACACTTGTGCTTGTATCAATGAGACTGCTCCGATAAGCGGTTGTACAGATGATACTGCGATAAATTATGACCCAAATGCCAACTGTGATGACGGTTCATGTATGCCGGCTGTACCGGGCTGTACAGATCCATGTGACCCCGCTTTCGATCCGGCTTCTACCGACGATACGCTCTGTCAAGGATACGATGATACTTGTAATGCAGATTGTACGGCAGGACCTTTCGGCGGTACTTGGGATCCGGCAACTTGTGCTTGTATCAATGAGACCGTTCCGGTAAGCGGTTGTACAGATGATACTGCTACCAATTATGACCCAAATGCCAACTGCGACGATGGTACATGTACGAATGCTGTACCGGGCTGTACTGACCCATGTGCGCCTAACTACAATCCTGATGCTACCACAGATGACGGTACTTGTGATCCTTACGATGATACCTGTAATGCAGATTGTACGGCAGGACCTTTCGGCGGTACTTGGGATCCCGCAACTTGTGCCTGTATCAATGAGACCGCTCCGATAAATGGTTGTACCGACGCTACTGCTACCAATTATGACCCAAATGCCAACTGCGATGACGGAACATGTATGAATGCTGTACTGGGCTGTACTGACCCATGTGCGTCCAACTACAATCCTGATGCTACCACAGATGACGGTACTTGCGATCCTTACGATGATACTTGTAATGTAGATTGTACGGCAGGACCTTTCGGCGGTACTTGGGATCCGGCAACTTGTGCTTGTATCAATGAGACTGCTCCGGTAAGCGGTTGTACCGACCCGATGGCAACAAACTATGACCCGGCTGCCAACTGTGACGATGGTTCATGTATGACTGCTCCTGTATGTTCTATCTCTGCATCTGCCACATCTACGTGTGACAATAATGGCACACCGGACGATGTAACAGATGATGTTACGACTTATACTGTAACGGTATCAGGTACTGATACAGGTGCAGGATTTACAGCTTCCGTAGCTCCTGATGCAGGTACTTTGACCTACGGTACACCACTTACTTATACCGTAACGGGCAATGCAGGTCTCAGTGTAGTCTTTACAGATGATACAGATACTACTTGTACCGCTACCCTCAATCAAAATAGCGGCTGTATTGATATAGGCGAAGTACCTACCGTAGGTGAGTGGGGCTTGATTATACTTGGCTTGATGATGTCTATTACAGCCATAGTTGGTATCCGCCAACGTAGAGAAGAAGAAGCTACAGCTTAAAATGAAGAATTAATATTATACTTATTCTGAAATATAAAACGCCGTTTTGTCTTGAGACAAAACGGCGTTTCTTTTTATACTGTATTAGGTTTAAAATTATACTTTTTATTTCAAAAAATGTTTCATTGTTATATTGCTATATTGTTGATAAACAGCTATTTGTGATTTAATTATGGCTATATACAACAATAAAACAATGTAACAATCTAACCATAAAGCAGTATATTTTGTTCCTAATACTAATCAACTCATAGTTCCACGAATCTTATTTGCCACATCTTCAAATTCTTCTTTGGAAAGTTTCAGTTTAGGGTTAGCGAAGCTAAAATCCCGCATAGATTGAATGGGAATAAGGTGAATGTGGGCATGAGGTACTTCCAAACCGACCACAGCGACCGTAACACGCTCACAAGGAATAGCTGTATCTATGGCTCGTGCCACCTTTTTGGCAAATACGTGCAGTCCTGCAAGTAACTCATCTTCAAGGTCAAAAATATTATCAGTTTCCTGTTTTGGAACAACTAAGGTATGTCCCTTACTCACCGGATTGATGTCCAGAAAAGCAAAATATCGGTCAGATTCTGCAATTTTGTAGCAAGGGATTTCCCCCTTGATAATGCGTGTGAATATACTCGGCATAAGCTGTTTAAATTTTGATGGAAATATCTAATATTTTAAAAGCCATTTCACCTCTTGGTGTCTTGACATCAGCCGTATCACCTACTTTTTTACCCAATAAGCTACTACCGATAGGAGAGGTGACAGAAATTTTCTTTTGAGCAATATCTGCCTCCGCTTCCGATACTAATGTGTAAGTAAATTCTTTCTTCGTTTTTGTATTTTTCATTTTTACGGTAGAAAGCACTCGTACCTGTGAGGTATCTAAATCTTCGGCATTCAGCACTCTCGCATTTATTAATATTTTGCTCATATCATTGATTTTCAATTCCAATAATCCCTGAGCATCTTTTGCTGCATCGTATTCTGCATTTTCAGATAAATCACCTTTTTCTCTGGCTTCCGCTATCGCTTTGGAGGCTTCCGCTCTGCCTTCCGATTTCAGTACCTCCAATTCGGCAACCAATTCATCGTATTTCGCCTTTGTTAAATAGTTTATTTTCATAACACTTTACTTGATATGCTTTTGAACGATTTAGTGGTTCGTAAGTCGTTGATTCGTGATTAGTTCGACAACTTAATGTACTATTTAATATATAATTTTGAAATAAATAAAATTTATAACTGAATAATATTCATCGTATTTTGATTTTAAAATAATTATAAAATTAAAAATTATTTATTAAAAATAAATAAATTTCAATAAAAATTTATTAATCAGTATTTTATTAATTATTTTTTAACAAAAAAATCTAATTATCTTGACAATATCATGTTCGATTTTTATTTAATATAGTCAGTGTTGTCCTTGAATTTGGGCTAAAACTCGTCTGACATTTTCAAAATTCACCAATGAACTCATATTTTTTCGGTAAAGTTTAAATGTCTGACGAGTTTTAGCCCAAATTCGGAAAAAATATCCCATTTCAAGTATAAACGCATTTTTATTTTTAAAACATGACATTATATGTCAAGTTATAAATTATATTAAAATTCAAAAATTGAGTTAATTGATAATTAAATTTAAATATAAGCATTTTTAAATTATTTAAAATTATTTTATAGTGTTTTTATTTTAAAATGAATAATTTACAAATGGTAAGGCACTGGATGAAGCCCGAATGAGACATTACAAAGAAAAAAACGGTAAAACACGGTTCAGAAAGCTACACCAACACATGAAATTGCTCCTGCCTTATTCAAGAGAACACCATGCACTCACTGAAGAATATGACCAAAGAGCCAAAAAGCTGAAATGTAAAGTGGAGGATTTGGAATTTCCACCGGAAGCGTGGAGTGAGGTGGAATTTAAGTGGTGAATCATGGAACTATTCCACACGTCGATTTGTATTTAAACCAACAAAATAAAATACCATGATTGACGGAGTGACCTACATAGAAAATTTCTACCCAAACACTACTCAACTATTCAATGATTTATTGGAAAATGTAACGTGGGATGCAAGCATGAAAGCGAGAAAAACAGCGAGTTTTGGTGTGGCTTATAATTATTCTCAAATCAGCTATCCCTATCAAAAAATGCCTTCGGACATACAATCAATATGCACCGCTATTCAAAACAAAATCGGATTTGAACCCAATAATTGTCTTATTAATTTCTACGAAAACGGACAGTCAAAAATGGGCTATCATTCAGACCAAACAGATATTTTGGAAAGTAATACAGGTGTGGTAATTGCTGATTCTAAGGAATTAGAGGGTATTTTCAAAAATAGTTCTTTCATAATTCTTGTAAATTCTATTTCACGCAGAGTTCGCAGAGAACGCAGAGGTCTGATAATCAATACTCTGCGTTCTCTGCGCTCTCCGCGTGCAATTATTTTTGAAAAGTCTTCAAATAGTTTTTAAGTCAACATTCAATATGTTGGTTATCAATACTTTAAATTTCATGCCCCCCTAATTCTTTAGAATCAGAAAAATTCGGCAATTGACTATTTTTATTTTTTTATAAAAATTGTGACATGGTAAAATTGAGTTTCTTGCGTTTTTATGCCAAAAAAGATTTAAATATCAAAAATTGAGTACTAAACATAAACACCAAATAAAGTCTCATTAAATCGTATAAATTTTATGAAAATATTTTACTCACTTTAAAATCACAATTATGAGTAATTCATTAAATTTAGAACAAAAAAAAATATACAATAAAAAATATTTCAACATATAAATTAGGAAATCGGAAAACAACGTGCGAACAAGCACGAGATTTATGGGTTATCACCCATTCGGCAGCTAAGGACACCGCTACACTTTGAGTGCATCAGTCGGTTTCGGCACATAATGTCCTTTACCACCCGCACGGTCATCATTAAAAGTCGTAGGAATCGTTCCTGCCTGTGTCTTTTCATCCCAAGTGACATGCTGCGTACCATCGTCTCTTTTTTCCATCGTGATACATTCTTCCACCGGACAAACGAGCGAACAAAGGTTACAACCCACACAATTTTCATCAATAATTTCGGGTATGCGACTACCATTTTTCGGAAGGGCAATGGCTTGATGTGCGCCATCGTCACAGGCAATATAGCACAGGTCGCAGCCGATACATTTGTCGGCATTTATCTTCGCTACGACTTTGTGTTTGAGGTTGAGGTGCTTCCATTCGGTGACATTCGGAAGAGCTTTGCCCACAAAATCGTATATCGTTTCGTAGCCTTTATCGTTCATAAATTGCACCAAGCCCTGCTCCATTTCGCGGACAATTCCGAAGCCGTAGTGCATCACCGCCGTACACACCTGCACCGACGATGCGCCCAATAAAATAAATTCGACCACATCGCGCCAAGTCTCAATACCGCCGATACCCGAAATCGGAGTCGTCCGAATATCGGGATGTTTGGCGAGTTCTTTGGTCATTTCCAAAGCAATCGGTTTCACTGCCGGACCACAGTAGCCGCCATTCGTTCCCTTGCCGTCCACCACAGGGTAGGGCGCGTAAGTGTCAAGGTCTATTCCGACGATACTCTTAATGGTATTAATCAGCGAAATCGCGTCTGTACCGCCTCGTACCGCTGCCAATCCGGGGTCAATGATATGCGAAATATTCGGGGTCAGTTTCGTAATGACGGGTATCGTTGCCGCCTCTTTTGCCCAGCCTACAATCGTCTCCAAAACATCGGGTTCTTGCCCCACAGCCGACCCCATTCCACGCTCACACATGCCATGCGGACAACCAAAATTTAACTCAATACCATCCGCTCCGGCATTCTCTACATCTTTAATGATTTGCTCCCATTCTGCCTTCGACTCTACCATTAAAGACGCAATGATAGCATGGTCGGGAAAGTATTTTTTGACCTCCTCTATTTCCTTCAAATTATCTATCAAAGGACGGTCGGTAATGAGTTCAATATTATTAAAACCCGCCATGCGTGTGTTCCGATAATTGGTGGAACCATAACGACTTGATACATTAATGACAGGCACACCCAAGGTCTTCCAAACCGCTCCGCCCCAACCGGCTTCAAAGGCTTTCATCACCTGATAAC
This sequence comes from uncultured Saprospiraceae bacterium, assembly GCA_938028705.1. GTDB lineage: Bacteria > Bacteroidota > Bacteroidia > Chitinophagales > Saprospiraceae > JAHDEO01. The sequence goes on from CALIZI010000121.1 coordinate 52,453, forward strand.
CCGAATTGGTGGGTGGCGCAGAGGCTAACCAAAATGGATTGGGGGATTTGATTCCTGCAAAATTGATATTTAAATTTGGCATATTTTTTAGTTGATTGGTGAATGAAGTATGGACGTGAAATAGAACGCGGATTTTCGCAGATTTAGCGGATTGCGCGGATTTTTTTTGTGATTATAAAATTTATTTTTTAATAAAAAACACATTATAAAATAGTTTTAATTTATTGAAATTATGCGTATATTTATCATCGAAAAATTAGGCATGTTTAGAAAAGTGGTTGATATTTTAAATGAACAAAAAATAATATACTCCGTTTGCTAAACTTTTCGAGTTTGGTAAACGTAAGCATATCTCCAGAATTTGTAATTACCTAAAAATCAGTGTCTTACTTCTCCGATAGCTATCGGAGACCAAACTTTTTGAAGTTTAGCAAACGGATTTTTTAAATATTGTTTTCATTTCAAATCATAAAATATGGGATATATATTAGAACCCGAAGGTGTAGATTTAACAGTTGTTCACAAGCATCTGTCAGAAGAAGAAGCTGACAAAATATCGGCTTTTATTGAGCAATACAAAACAGAAAAATCCACCGCTCCGGTCAAATTGGAAGTGACTACCAATACCGATGAATTAGCATTTCTTGTGGAATTACTAAAGCGTGTCGGAGTGAGTTGGAAGTTGGTGGAATCGTAATTTTACTTGCCATTCAACCAAGCATCAATCCCCTGTGCCGCCATTTTTCCTTCATAAGCCGCATTGACGACTTCCGCACCCCCATTTACCGCATCACCACCTGCAAAATATTTCGGATTGGTCGTTTGATAATTCTCCAAATTGACTTTAAGGCGTTTTCTATCGTCAAGTTCGAGACCTTTAATCAGATTGAAAAAAGTAGCTTGTTTACCTTGTCCGGTGGCTTTGATGACGAGGTCGCAATTGACCACAAATTCACTGTCGGGAATGTTCTGCAATTTACCGTCGCGGACTTCCGTTTTGGCAAATTTGACTCCCGTAGCTCTACCATTTCCGACGATTTCCACAGGCGTAGCATTGAACAAAGATTGCACACCCGTAGCTATCGCAAATTTATATTCAAAACCATAAGCTCCCATACTTTCGCGGTCTCTGCGATAAGCAAGCGTGACACTTTTTGCACCCATTTTCGCGGATTCTGAGGCGGCATCCATAGCGGTATTTCCACCCCCGATGACGACCACTCGCGGCGGCACATCCACCTCGTGATGCTTCATTCGCAAGTCCTCAATAAACTCCACTGCACCGATGACTCCTTCCTTATTTTCACCTGCCAAACCAAGCCTAGCCGTTGCGCCAATACCTACGCCCAAAAAGACAGCATCGTACTTCGCTTCGATGTCAGCAACTTGCTCGGCAGTGGTGATAGGGTGATTATAATGGACTTTATAATTCAGTTGTTTTTCAAGGTAATCCATTTCGTCGAGTACCTCCTGATTGGTGATTTTATACGGCGCAATGCCGTAAACGGTCAAGCCGGAAGGTTTATCTTTTGCTTCAAAAATATCGACCTCATAGCCCAAAACCCGCAACTCACATGCACAAGCAATTCCCGCCGGACCTGCACCCACGATAGCGACTTTTTTACCATTATCTGCACCCGCTTTGAAGAGCGTGACATCGGCTTTCATGGCATGACTTGTCGCATAATTTTGCAGTCGTCCGATTTGAATGACGGGAACATCTTGCCCATCATACACACATGCGCCTTCGCAGAGTTCGCCCGTTGGACAAACCACACCACAAGCATTGCCGAGCCAGTTAGCATCAAAGATTGTCTTGGCAGCACCCACCGTATTTCCGGTGTGTATTTGCTTGATAAACAAGGGAATATCAATATGCGTAGGGCAAGCATTCATACAAGGCGCATCGTAACAAAACAAACAGCGCGAACTTTCGTAATACGCCTGCGTAGGATTCATCAAAGGCTTTTTTTGTGCAAAATTCACCTCAAATTCTTGCTCAGTAGTTGGTTTTTTATATTCAGCCATTGTGGTATTAAGTATTTGGTATCAAGTATCAGGACGAGTTGGAAATGTAAAATGTAAAATACAAAATTTAAAATGTAAAAGTGACCGACCGTACAGGCGATTTTAATCGCCATGTAAAATACATTATAAATAAAAGCTATCCAAACATGGCGATTGAAATCGCCTGTATGAGTTCATGTTTTTTTAATAAATAAAATTTATAAATAATTTATTTTTAATATAAAAAACATTACAAAATAATTTTAATTTATTAAAATTTACTTATTTAAATAAAAAAAATATTCACGTAATACCCTTTTACAACTTGTCCCGATGAATATCGTGGATTTTAAATTTTGTGTTTTACATTTTACATTTAAATCCGTTTATAATTCAGTTAGTTTACCATAAGTTTCGGGTCGTCTGTCGCGGAAGAATTGCCATGTGGAACGCACTTCTTCTATGAGGTCTAAATCAAATTCAGCGACCAATAATTCATCGTCGTACTCGGAGGCTTCGGAAAAAATTTGTCCGCGTGGATCCACAAAGTATGACGTACCATAGAAGCGTCCTAAATCCCAGGGCTTCTCCTCGCCTACGCGATTGATGCAGCCCATGAAATAACCATTGGCGGCAGCGTGTGCAGGTTGTTCTAATTTCCACAAATATTGCGATAATCCGGCAACCGTAGCGGAGGGATTATAGACGATTTCCGCACCATTCAAACCCAATGCCCGCGCACCATCAGGGAAGTGTCTGTCGTAACAAATATAGACTCCGACTTTGGCGTATTTGGTCTGAAAAACAGGGTAGCCCAAATTGCCGGGTTTGAAAAAGAATTTCTCCCAAAAACCCGTCGTATGCGGAATGTGATTTTTACGATATTTGCCCAAATACGTACCGTCCGCATCTATGACCGCCGCCGTATTATACAGCACACCGGGTTGCTCTTTTTCGTAAATCGGCACGATAATCACCATGTCGTATTTCTTGGCGTATTCCTGCATACGCTCTACGATAGGTCCGGGAACAGACTCGGCAGAAGCATACCATTTCCGGTCTTGTCCGGGACAAAAATACGGTGTATTAAATATCTCCTGCAAGCACAAAATCTGTACGCCTTGCTTCCCCGCATCTTCGATATACGGGATGTGTTTATCAATCATGGCATCCATGATTTCCTGTATCGTTCCTTCGCCTTCGGTCATCGGAAGGCTCATTTGTATTAATCCTGATTTTACTATTCTCGGCATTTAATGAATGAATGTTGAATTGTGAATGAATGAATGATTTTTTTAATATAAAATGTAAAATAATAAATTTAAAATGTAAAAGTGTCGATAGGACTTGAATGATTTTTATTTTTTACAAATAGTTTTAAAAATGTATTTGTAATTGTTTTATTTAAAATAAAACACATTAAAAATTATTTTTAATTATAAAAAAGATACCCCGTACCGACGACTTTAGCCGTCGCAGGAATCAGCTACTTGACGGCTAAAGTCGTCAGTACAGTTTTCACGTTATACTCCTTTTACATTTTATATTTATTATTTTACACTGTCATTTCTGTTAAATTTTTTCGAGTTATTAAATGTTCCGAATGAGGTCATTTTCTTATTGAAATTCAAAATTTTCACAAGCTAATTCAAAATATAATTTGGTTTTTAAAATTGTTTTTAATAAAATATTAATTTTAAATTATTTATTATTAATTGAAAATCAATGAAATTTTGAACTCGAAAAAATTTAACAGAAATGTGAGTTTTACATTTTACATTTCCCACGTTATACTCCTTTTACATTTTATATTTATTATTTTACATTTTACATTACCAACGACGTTTTCCCTCTCCGAATAAACTGTCCGTGTCCGGCTTTGAGGTGGCATTTTTCGTTTTGTATCGCTACTTTTCCGCGTAAAAGGACGGTCTCGGTTTTGCCGGTCAATTCCCAACCTTCATACGCTGAATAATCAACGTTCATGTGGTGGGTTTTGGCAGAGACCGTATGTTTTTTATTGGGGTCAAAGACCAAAATATCTGCATCTGCACCAATGGCAATCGTGCCTTTGCGCGGATACATGCCGAAGATTTTAGCGGCATTGGTCGAGGTGACTTCGACGTATTTATTCAAAGAAATTTTGCCTGTTTTTACGCCTTCCGAAAAGACCAATTCCATGCGGTGTTCGATGGCGGGATGTCCGTTGGGGATTTTGGAAAAGTCGTCTTTGCCCATTTGTTTTTGTTCCCACATAAAAGGGCAATGGTCTGTACCGACGACCTGTACCAAGCCCTGATTGATGCCCGACCACAGGGCGGTTTGGTCTTTCTTTTCGCGCAGGGGCGGACTCATGACCCACTTTGCGCCGTCGTCTTGCGAGTACAAGGAAGCATCCAAAACGAGGTACTGCGAACAGGTCTCGACAAAGACTTTTTGGTTGCGAAGCGTAGCCCGACGAACCGCATTGAGCGCACCCTCGCAGGTCATGTGTACGATGTAACCCGGACAGCCTGTATAGTGCAACATATCCGCAAAACGCCCGGAGGCTTCGGCTTCGGTGACTTCGGGCTGTGAGCGGTAGTGATACAGCGGCGATAATTTGCCTTCGGCGCGGTGCTTGGCAATGAGCGAATCTATCATATCGCCATTGGTGGCGTGGACGGTGACAATGCCGCCATGTGCTTTGACGACCTTCATGAGTTGTACCATTTGCCCATCGTCAATCATCAATGCGCCCTTGTATGCCATAAAGGTTTTGAAAGATATAATCCCTTCTTTTTCAATCATTTGCACGACTTCCTTCGCTACCTCATCATTAAAATCCGTGACCGCTATATGGTAGGAATAATCGCCAATGGCTTTCTTGGATTTTTCCTGCCAAGTGCGAAGGGCATTGTATAAGGTATCGCCTTGCGTCTGCAAAATAAAGTCAATGACCATCGTGGTGCCGCCATGCAAAGCTGCACGGGTTCCGGTCTCGTAATCGTCGCTGGAGTAGGTGCCCATGAAGGGCATATCCAAGTGTACATGCGGGTCAATACCGCCCGGCATCACCAATTTGTCCGTCGCATCAATGACCTGATCTGCCGGATACGATAAGTCGCGCCCGATAGCCGAAATGGTCTCGCCTTCTATATAGACATCCGCCACATAGTCGGATTCCGCAGTGACCACCCTGCCGTTTTTGATTAATATTGACATCTGTATTTCCTAAATTTTTAATATTTTATTTTGTTTGGAAGGCTAAGTTACGAAATTATTGGATTTTTGGTAGAAAATGGGAGAAAATGAACGAGAGGAATAGTTGCATATTAATTTATTTTCTAAATGAAATATTTTCATTTATCTTTAACGCAAATTATAATTCTAAAAAATTATGGATACAAGGCAGAAGATATATTTACGGACTTTGTTGATGATAGGTGCCGTATATCTAATTTTTTCTATTTGGTTTTTCTTTTGGAAGCCAGCAAATAAAGATTTTATATTTCTATTTTTACCTTCTGCGATAATTCTGATTGTAATATCATCTATTTTTTTGTTTAATGATAAACCCAAAAGATGGTTTCTCCAAAAACCCGTTAGATTCTATTGGGTGGGTATAGGAATAGCTTTTTTGATTTTAATTCCACTTGGATATCTTTACGGAGGAAAAGAATACAAGGGGAATGTATTAGTTGAAGCTCATGGTTTACTTTTTGATTTACTGGTTTTTGGTATTCTTTGGTCATTATACGATACCATGAAAAAACAAGATGAAAATGACAAGAAAGAGGAGAATGAACGTAGATTGAGAATAGAACGACACCAAGAACAAATTGACTATCTCCGACATTGGAAATCGGATGAAGCAAAGTTTATTATTCGAGGTCATATTCAAAGTTTGAATAAAGAAAAAATAACCAAGATTGATATGAGTCATATTGATATAAGTGGTCTCGAAAATAAAGGTTCTCAAAAGCTTAGGATTGAAAATTTGAAATTGGATGGATCGACACTACACCATTCTAATTTATCTCATCTAAACTTACTTAAACCTTCTTTTAATAATATGAAATATTGTAGTTATTCTCAATTTGTAGGTATTATAACGATGAAAGCGGAATTTAAGAATTCTCATTTGCAAGAAGTCGATTTTAGTTGTGCAATACTTAATGGTGCGGATTTTACTGGTTCTACAATCGTTGATGTTTCTTTTAAACGAGCAAATTTGAAAGGAGTCGTATTTAAAAATTTAACTATTTCAATTGCCACTTTTAATGATGATATTAATATCGATCATAGTTTTGAAGATGCATGGGTCAATCCTAATTTCTTCGAGCAAATTAAAGAATGGAATGTAGAAGGGGCAAATATTTTTCAAGATTATAAAATAGTTGATCACAATAATGGTAAATACTTTTTGAGTACGAATCCCAATTATATAGCTTATGCTACTTACTCAGATGATTTACGGTATGGTAGTCTCACTAAGCATTATACGGAAGTTGCTTTGTGGTTTTTTACTTCATTTTTTGAGAAAGATAATAACAAGGATATTTCATAAAACGTCAAACTTATGGACAACAACGTCAAAAATGTAATAACAAAGTGCTACTGTTTCATATCCTGCCGAGCTGCAACAGATACCGCATCGAGTGCGGTATGACGATAGCTTTTTGGGTATTTTGGTTGGGGGATTTTGCTTGACATTATCTGTATCTTGAATGTCGTGTGTTATTCTCAATATCCTTTTTCGCGCTCAGGCGCGACGGCAGCTAAAGACAGCCGGTACATGTAAGCATCAGGTGCGGTATGACGATAGCTTTTTGGGTATTTTGGGTCAATTACTTTTATTTCCACCCCTCCGATTTGAGAATGAGCAATTAAGTCAGTATATTTGTTTAGTAAATTAACACACAGAATGGCAAGAGACAAATACCATAGTTTAGTTCGGGAACTTTTGGAGCAAGAAGGTTGGACCATAACACACGACCCATTGTATGTGAAAACAGCTTTGGGCAAAGTGGAAGTGGATTTAGGTGCAGAAAAACTGATTGGTGCAGAAAAAGAAGGCGAGAAGATTGCTGTCGAAATAAAGAGTTTTATAGGACGTTCCAAATTACAGGATTTGTATAAAGCATTGGGACAGTTCATATTTTATTTACCCGCTTTAAAACGTCAAGAGCCTGATAGGGAATTATATTTAGCCATTCCTCAAGCGGCTTATAAATTTTTCTTTAGAGACTCCATTGCGGAAGAAATTATAACGACCAATCAGTTGAAATTTGTCGTATATGACATAGATGATTCTAAAATTACATTATGGACAAAATAAATACATACACAAAGATCATCAAAAATGTGATAACAGCAATACATGATCGTTACGCCAAACCCTCTAATGATGCAGAGCATCACTTGATTATAGATGAAAAGCGACATAGTTATTTGTTACTTTCCGATGGTTGGCTTGGTGCTAGTCGCTTTTATGGTATTTTGATTCATGCTGAAGTAAAAAAAGATGGTAAAGTGTGGCTGCATGATGATAATACAGAGTTGATTGTAGTAGATTGGTTATTGGAAAGAGGGATTCCTAAAAAAGATATTGTCTTGGGTTGGCACGCTCCAAGCATGAGAGAGGATACGGAATTTGCGGTGATGTAGATGTCGAATTATTCTTATCCTCCAACAAAGACTCCGTAAAGTACTCCATACGCTTACTATCTCAAGTAACAAAAGCCTTTTGATTCATTCAAAGGGCTTTTGTCATTTACAGGCGTTTGCAGCAAAAAAAAGCTGACTTTTTTTCTCACTGCACCATCTGTGCAGTGAGAGTCTGTATATTTGAAAAGTCAACAGCTCACTACAGAGCTATTTTTTAATATTCAAAACATTTTTATTATGAAATTATCAGGTAAAAAATCTGCGCCCAAGAAAAGTCCATTTATGGCTATCAATAAGCAAGGACTCAAAGAAGTGAAGGGTGGAATAGTAGTTGTTGAAGTTGTTGAAGGCGATACTTAATTTTATCGAAGAAGCTACAACTAAAAACTAAAGCCTTTTGATTCATTCAAAGGGCTTTTGTCATTTACAGTCGTTTGCAGCAAAAAAAGCCGACTTTTTTTCTCACTGCACCATCTGTGCAGTGAGAGTCTGTATATTTGAAAAGTAAACAGCTCATCACAGAGCCATTTTTTAACATTCAAAACATTTTTATTATGAAATTAGCAAGTAAAAAATCGACAGACAAGAAGATGAATTTTACCACTATCAATAAGACCGAACTTCTGCAAGTCAAAGGTGGTGGGAAAAATGTACATGATTCTGATAGTGAGGAAGGAATAGATTAAAGCCCTACATCTTCAAAAACTCAACCGCTCCTCACAGAGCTATTTTTAATATTCAAAACATTTTCATTATGAAATTAGCAAGTAAAAAATCCGTGCCCAAGAAAAGTCCATTCACAGCGATTAATAGGCAAGAGCTTAAGCAAGTGAAAGGAGGGGTAATCGTAATAGTTGCTGACGACACTCCTGCTTAGAGTAATTTTATCCTATTGCATCATCTGTGCAGTGAGGCTCTGTATCTATAAAAACACAACCGCTCCTCACAGAGCTATTTTTTAATATTCAAAATATTTTTATTATGAAATTAGCAAGTAAAAAATCTGCGCCAAAGAAAAGCCCATTCACAGCTATCAATAAGCAAGGACTCCAACAGGTAAAAGGTGGAGCATTGGTTATTGTTGAAGTGGCATTTTAGTTAAAATACCATACAAATAACAAAAGCCTTTTGATTCAATCAAAGGGCTTTTGTCATTTACAGTCGTTTGCAGCAAAAAAAATCTGACTTTTTTTCTCACTGCACCATCTGTGTAGTGAGAGTCTGTATATTTGAAAAGTAAACCGCTCTCCTTCTTCGGAAACTTTGGTTTCATCACCGTAGTAAAGGTCTTGCCCTGCTCTGGATTGAGTTTCCAATAGAGAAAGTGCCTCTTTACGAACCTCTAACAATGTTCTGAATTTAAGCAAAAACTTGTCAAGTAGTATAAGCAAAAATCGCAAATGAAATACATTTTTACAACAGTATAAAAGTATATTTTTAAAAATACTCCGTAATTTGTGGCAAAATACAAAATATGGCAAAGCTTGGTAATTATGTACTCGGAAAATGGACAGAAGGCGACGGCATCGGCAAACCTCTGTTCAATTCTGTCAATGGCGAAATCGTCGCTATGGCAACCACAGACGGCTTAGATTTCGGCGCAATACTCGACTACGGGCGCAAAGTCGGCAACCCTGCACTCCGCAAAATGACCTTTCAACAACGCGGGATGATGCTCAAAAAACTCGCCCTTTACCTCACCAAACGCAAGGAACAATTTTATCCGGTCAGCTATCAAACGGGCGCGACTCGTGCCGATAGTTGGGTCGATATAGAAGGTGGTTTCGGAAATCTGTTTGCCAATGCTTCTTTGCGGAAAAATTTTACCAATCGTCCCTTTCATGTGGATGGCGAAGGTATTGATTTGTCGCGTGGCGGTAGCTTTATGGGGCATCATATCATGGTGCCTAAGCGTGGCGTGGCGATTCATATTAATGCCTATAATTTTCCGGTCTGGGGCATGTTGGAAAAATGCGCGGTCAATTGGATGGCAGGCGTACCTGCGGTGGTCAAACCCGCTACGGCGACTTCCTACCTCACCGAAGCTGTTGTCCGCGAAATTATCGCCTCCGGTATTTTGCCCGAAGGCGCATTACAACTCATCAGTGGTTCGGCGCGAACGATACTCGATACCGTTGATTCACAGGATGTTGTGACCTTTACGGGTTCTGCAACTACGGGGCGTATGCTCAAAGCGCATCCGCGAATTATCAACGAATCCGTACCCTTTAATATGGAAGCGGACAGCCTCAATTGCTCTGTTTTGGGTGAAGATGCTGTGCCGGGAACGCCCGAATTTGATTTATTTATAAAAGAAGTTCGCAAAGAAATGACCGTCAAATGCGGGCAAAAATGTACTGCCATTCGCCGCATTATCGTACCTGAAAAATTGGTCGAAGACGTACAAATTTCACTCGGAAAATCCTTGTCGAAAGTCGCTATCGGCAACCCCACTTCCAAAGGCGTTCGTATGGGCGCACTTGCGAGCAAAGACCAAGTGCAAGAGGTACGTGAGCGCATTGCGGAGTTGACGAAAACGGCGGAAATTGTGTACGGTAGTTTGGAGGCGATTGACTTAGTAGATGCCGATTTTGAGAAAGGCGCATTTTTGAGTCCTGTTTTATTATTAGAAAAAAATCCATACAAAAATACGGCGGTGCATGAGGTCGAAGCCTTTGGTCCGGTGAGTACGATTATGCCCTACAAAAATCTTGATGAAGCTGTCGAATTATCGCAAATGGGCAAGGGCTCGCTTTGCTGTTCGATTGCGACTTTTGATGATAATATTGCGACAAATTTTGTGGTGGAAGCCGCGACGCATCACGGGCGTATTTTGGTCATCAATCGGGAAAATGCCAAGCAAAGTACGGGGCATGGTTCGCCACTGCCTTACTTGGTGCATGGCGGTCCGGGACGCGCCGGAGGCGGTGAAGAAATGGGCGGTATGCGCGGCGTAAAACATTATCTCCAACGTTGCGCGATACAAGGCACACCGACCACAATCAGCTCAATAACAGGTGTTTATCAGCCCAATGCAAAGGTCGTGGAAGCTCCGCAGCATCCATTCAAATATCATTTTGAAGACATCCAACCCGGCATGTCTGTCCTCACACACAAGCGCACGATGACGGATTCGGACATTCAAAATTTTGCAAATCTGACTTGGGACCACTTCTACGCACATACGGATATTACCTCGCTCAAAGGCTCAATTTTTGAGAAACGGGCGGCGCATGGTTACTTCCTTTTGGCGGCAGGTGCGGGCTTGTTTGTGCATCCGGCGAAAAGTCCTGTGGGGGCGAATTATGGCTTGGATGAATGTCGTTTTATTCGTCCGATTTATCATAATGATACCATTCAAGTGCGCCTGACTTGCAAGGAAAAAGTGGACCGCGATGATAAGGGCAGAACCTTCCCCTCCGGCGTAGTGAAATGGTACGAAGAAATCCTCGACCAAGACGGCGAGTTGGTCGCAACAGCAACAATTTTGACTTTGGTACAGAAAAAATGTACGTTTAAAATAGAAGAAGTGACCCGCGCAACATTGGAGGAGGGCATGGCGAAATTGACCGAAAATACTCCCGCAAAATGGGGCATAATGACGGCACAACATGTGGTCGAACACCTCGAATTTTTCCTACAAATGGCAGCCGGAAAGATGGATGTAGAGATACTTACACCGGAAGCGAAAATTGAACGGATGCAAGAGTCGCTATACACCTACCGCCCGATGCCACGTGAGTTTAGTCACCCCTCACTCCGCAAGGGCAAGATGGAAGATTTGCGCTACGCAAATTTGGACGAAGCTAAGGAAGCCATGCTGAATGCTTATGATGCCTTTGTGTTGTTTTATAAGGAAAATCCTGACGCCACAGTAGCAAATCCGGTGTTCGGCGAACTCAATGAGGAGCTTTGGGAACTACTGAATCGTAAGCATATTAATCATCATTTTGAACAGTTTGGGTTGATTTGATGGGGGATGAGTTTTGATTGAATCCGCCTTGTGCCTTTTGGTATAAGGCGGATTTTTTTGTTATATTTGTGGAGTGATTTGTAACTTTAGGGGATTGGTTCCCAAATTACAGAGTAAAGCATAATATTGTGTATATTTTTAAGTTAACTAAGGGTAGAAAAATTGTAAATAATGACCATTGATGAATACAAAAAAGACCTTTTAACTATCTCAACAGAAGTAGAGAAAACCATGTTTATTCAAAAACATTTCTTTCACGGAACACCATTTGTTTTTAAGGAAAGAGATGAAGAATATTATAACTTTACGACAAGAATTGCTAAAAACTTCAACAATGTTCAATATTCTGACATTAACATTGTGGGGTCATCAAGATTTGGATTCAGTCCTTATAAATTTACCGAGTTTTCATTTGAATCGGATATTGACGTAACTATTTGTAATGAAGCCTTATTTGACGAATATTTCGAACTCATTTCTGATTACACTTATCAGATAAGATATCGAGAAATATCCCTTAGACCAGACCAATATAAAAAGTATATAAAGTTCTTAAAATATTTCAGTACAGGCTGGATGAGACCTGATTTACTACCAACTAACACCCTTGAATTTAGTGAGCTACGACAAAGGTGGGATGATTTTTTTAAAGGGATTTCATACGGTAAAACAGAAGTAGGAAACTACAAAGTGAAGGCAGGATTGTTTAAAAATCAAGCCTATGCAGAAAAATATTATAAGAGCAGTATTACTCAAATTCAAAACATGATAAAAAAATAAGTATGATACAGCAAATACAAGCGCAACCAGATAAAAAGACTATATCTGACCTTATAGGTAAAATCAAAAGAAACGAATTGATTCTCCAACCGGAATTTCAAAGAGGATTTGTGTGGACATCTGAACATATGGAAAACTTTATTAAAACTATTTTAGAGGGATACCCATTTCCTGAAATTTATATTTCTCAAAAAGGAATAGACTTAGAAACCTTATCAACTCAGAATGTAGTAGTTGATGGACAACAAAGATTGACAACAATAAAAAGATATATTGAGGGCACTCATGGTTTTGAAAAGAATATTCCAAAGTTTGCTGATTTATCAAATACTAATAAAACAGATTTTCTTAACTATGATGTAACTGTTCGTGACTTGAAAGATGTTAGTCCAGAAATAATGATAGATATCTTTCAACGAATTAACTCAACAAAATTCACCCTAACTGCAATAGAAATAAATAACGCCATTTATAATGGTCAATTTATAAAATGTGCTAAAGAGATACTTCAACTGTTCAATAACGTGGAATTTAAAGTTCCAATATTTAGTGAAAGTGAACTAACTCGGATGGCTGATTTACATTTTTTACTTTTAATAATGTCAACAATTGAAGAAAGTGGTTATTTTCCGTCAGACAATGAAGTAGAAAAATATATCGCACAGTTCAATAATGAATATCCAAGATTTGAAGAAATGAAAAGCTCATTGTCAAGCACAATATTATCTGTGAATCAAAGTAATATTAAAGCAGATTCAATGTGGTACCGTAAATCGAATTACTTTACTCTTATATGTGAACTTTTATGGAGTAACAAAACAGTTAATGATTTGATTGATGAATTAAATACATTTGAAATTAATGTAATGAATAATAAATCGGCGAACAAAAATGATAATCCGTTTGCTATGTATTATGCGAGTATGTACGCAGGAACTAATAGTAGAAATGCAAGAGTTAAAAGGAGTGAAATTTTGAAAGCTAACATTAATTTGACTAGCTAATTAACTACGGTGAGCGTCAGCGGACATTTCTAAATGTCAGGCGACAGGGTGGTGAGCGGCTTACAAGTTGGCAATTCTCCCATTTTTTCCTTATTTTTGGATAAAAATAGCAACATAACATGAGCGTAAATACAATCGACCAACAAGTATTAAAATCTGCCATTATCCAATTATTTGAAGAGGATAAAGCATTTCTGCATAAAATAGTGTCTTCATTTCAGATAGAAGAGCAAGCTACGAAAAAGAAATTACCGCAGGAGATGACTGATGAAGAACATGCGGAGTTTATGAAAGAAATGGACAGGAAATATGCGAATAAACCGGAAGATTTAGAACTGTTGAAAAAGCGTTTTCTGGAGGAGGATGAACCGAAGTTCGACAAATCCCCTTTGGAGATGAACGATGAAGAACATGCCGAATTTATGAAGTTTGTAAAGGAAAAGTACGCCATTAAATGGGAAGATTTAGAACCCTTGAAAGAACTCTTTAAAGAGGAAGAACTGTCTGCCGAAGAACTCGTTAAAATGCTCTAATGTTTTACCTGATAGATACCAATATAATCGTCCATTACGTCAGACAGTCACAGACTTACAAAGAGCTTCGAGCCAAACTTGATGCTTCGGGGTATGAGGTCAACTTGGTGCTGTCGGAGGTTTCGATAGGTGAGATATATTCTTTAGCCAAAAGAAACAGATGGGGCGCAAAGAAAATGCAACGTCTGCATAATTTCTTGTCAGCTTTGGCAGTTTTTCCCATTTCCTCCCCTGACATCTACGAAGCCTACGCCGACATAGACGCATACAGCCAAAGCAATCACCCAACGCTCTCCCTCCCACAAGGCATGACCGCCCGCAACATGGGCAAAAACGACCTTTGGATTGCCGCTACCGCTTATGTACTCCGCGCCACACTCGTCACGACGGATAAAGATTTTGACCACTTACAACGCTTCTTTGGTTTGGAATGGGTGGAACAGTGAGAGAGTCAAGACACACGTAAAGACTTCGCTTCCAAGAGTCAGGCATTTTCGATTATCACAAAAAACCATTATCTTGTATAAAAATTACTTTATGTTACAGCTTATTGACGATAAATTCGATCTTACTGCGTTTTTGGCTCAGTTCAATACAGAGGAATTGGAGGCGTTTAAAATAGAAGTAGAAGCTGATATTAAAAGGCGAAAAACCGATGATAAAAAAGTCAGAGAAGTCGCATTATTACAGGCTTTGAATGACTGTACATTACCTGAAGAAGACCTGAAAATAGCTTTGTCTTTAAACGAAAAAAGAAAACAAAATCAACTGAATGACAGTGAGTTAGAAGAATTTATGGCATTAGCCCAAGCCGAAGAAGCACTTCGACTCCAACGCATACGCATACTCGGAGAATTGGCACAACTCAAAAACATCTCCTTACCGCAACTCGCAGAATCATTAGGCATAAAACCACTTGCAGATGTCTGATAATCAACCCGGCAAAAAGGCGCAGTTATTGGTACGCGAGCGTGCCAAAGAATGTTGTGAATACTGCATGGCATTGAGCAATTACGCCTTTCATCCCTTCTCTATCGACCATATTTTTCCAATATCTAAAGGGAGGTATCAGCCACACAGACAATCTCGCTTGGGCATGTTTTCATTGTAATGGTGCGAAATACAACAAAGTTGACTGTCTCGACCCATTGAGCAATGAAGTCGTACGCCTGTACAATCCACGCCAAAATACTTGGTCGGAACACTTCGTTTGGAATGATAATCAAACCATTATTATAGGCATCACCCCAATGGGCAGAGCAACGGTCAACTGTCTGAAAGTCAACCGACAAGGCGCAGTTAATCTTCGGGAGGCATTACGTGAATTTGGGGTGCATCCACCGAAGTTTTATGTGGATTAGGGCTTGTGTATGGGCTTTGCTTGTAGGAGTTGAGCGGGTGCGTGAGTCAGCGGACATTTTTAAATGTCAGGTGACATTTGCATTGGCAATTCTCCCATTTTTTTCTTATTTTTGGGTAAAAATAATGCTACAATGCGTCAATGCAATAATGCGACAATGATAATGAATAAGTGAATGAATTTTGAATGAATGAATTAGTACGAAATAGGATTCATTCACTCTTTCATTCAAAATTCATTCATTAATTGTATCATTATCGCATTACAGCATTAAAAAATAATCTTATGAGCGTAGATACAGCAACAACAACTAAGGCAACCGTCACCACAACGACCACAACGATTGATAAGGCAACTCTAAAAGCCTTGATTATCCAACTATTTGAGGAGGATAAAGAATTTCTGCGTAAAATAGTGTCACTTTTTCAGGCAGAAGAAAAACCTAAGAAAAAGAAGTTGCCACAGGATATGAATGATGAAGAACATGCAGAGTTTATGAAGGAAATTAAACGCAAACATGGCTTGAAAAAAGAAGTGATAGAGGAATTGCAAGAACTTTGGAAAGACGAAGCCCCTGCCGAAGAACTTGTTAAAATGTTGTCAAAATGAACTACTTGATTGACACTAATATATTGGTACATTTTGTTAGAAAATCTCCAATTTATGACAAAATAGACAACAGGTACGACCTTTTTTCACCTCAAAACCTTACCAACATATCCGAAGTTTCGATTGGTGAAATACAAGCCCTTGCCAAACGAAATCGTTGGGGTGAGAGAAAAATGGAGCGATTGGAACTAATACTGGACAAAGCCTTGCCTGTCTTTATCTCTACCGAAGGTATTTACGAAGCTTACGCCGACATAGACGCATACAGCCAAAGCAATCACCCAACACTCTCCCTCCCACAAGGCATGACCGCTCGCAATATGGGCAAAAACGACCTCTGGATTGCCGCTACCGCCTACGTACTCCGCGCCACACTCGTCACGACGGATAAGGATTTTGACCATTTGCAACGCTTTTTCGATTTGGAATGGGTGGAACAGTGAAGATAGTTAAGAGTAGCGAGTTGGCGAGTGACGTGGCAATTCTCCCATTTTTTTCTTATTTTTGAGTAAAAATAATGCGTCAATGCGATAATGCGACAATGATAATGAATGAGTGAATGAATTAGTACGAAATAGGATTCATTCACTCTTTCATTCAAAATTCATTCATTAATTGTAGCATTGTATCATTATCGCATTACAGCATTAAAAAATAATCTTATGAGCGTAGATACTGCCACGACAACAACGAATGCCGCTACTGTCACCACAATCACAGTTGATAAAGCTACTTTAAAAGCTTTGATTCTACAGCTATTCAAAGAAGACAAGGATTTTTTGCGTGAAATCGCGGACTTGGTAGAAGCTGAAAAAGAGCCGAAATTTGATAAGTCACCTTTAGATATGAACGACGAGGAACATGCGGAGTTTATGAAGCATTTCCTCAAAAAATACGCCATCAAAAAAGAGGATTTGATGCCATTGCGCGAACTATTCAAAGATGCCCCTCCTGCTGAAGAACTCGTTAAAATGTTGTAATGCACTACTTGATTGATACCAATATAATTGTCCATTTTGTCAGAGATTCGGCACTTTACAAGAAAGTAGAAAACGACTATCAGATATTTGAGCCTCCCAATCGTGTGGTGGTCTGTGAAGTTTCTATCGGTGAGATTTACTCCTTATCCCAAAGAAATCGTTGGGGACAAAAACGTGTAGAACGTTTGGAGCGTTTTTTATCCGACCTGACCGTTGTGCCTATTTCGTATCCGGACATCTACCGTGCCTACGCCGACATCGACTCATACAGCCAATCTCACCACCCAACACGCTCCCTCCCACAAGGCATGACCGCCCGCAACATGGGCAAAAATGACCTCTGGATTGCCGCTACCGCCTACGTACTCCGCGCCACACTCGTCACGACGGATAAGGATTTTGACCACTTACAACGCTTCTTTGATTTGGAATGGGTGGAACAGTGAGGGAACTGAAGAAGATAGTTATAGAAAATGCTTATCTTTATACTTTTACCGTAAAGAAAAATTGATGCAGAAAATTCATATCAAAAATTTCGGTCCGATAACAGGTGATGTCGAAATTGATATTAGCCAAATGCTGGTATTAATTGGCGAACAGGCGAGTGGAAAGAGTACAATCAGCAAATTGATTTATTTTTTTAAATCATTGAAGGAAGATTTGTTTGGTTTGATTTTTAATAATTTGGATACAGATGAAGATATTAGGATTTCATTTATTAAAGAAATTCAGCTAAAATTTTATAAATTTTTTGGTGCTACAAAGCATCAATCAAATTTTAAAATAACATATTTTTATAATAAAAATAAAAATATTGAACTCACTTTGAATCCCGATAAATATTTGCATGTAAAATTTGATAAGGATTTTTACGGTGAAATTGGAGATGAAGTACGCACCTTACTCCAAGCCATCAAATTGCCGACCAATGGTAAAAACGCTTATGAACTAATAGCTATCGAGCAATCTAAAGGAAAATATTTAGACCGCTTGAGAGATATTGTAGATGGCTTATTTCAAGATAGTAGAACTTCTTTGTTTGTACCCGCAGGGAGAAATATAACTGTCACATATTCAGAGCAATTTAAATTAAATTTCTTCAATGACCTAACCTTAGATAGCAAAAAAGAGAAAGGAATAGAAGATAGCAATCAATCTGTGGATATACATTTGATGTTGGAGTTTTTGAAGAAAATGGAGACAATAAAAGAAGTCTTTAGAGATAATGATTTTGATACTTTAATTGACCGAGAGCTACATTTTAAAAACATAGATGAAGCATACACAAAAGTATTATTGTCAGCAAAACAAATTATTTTTGATATTCTAAAAGGAAAATATGTTCATAATGAACAAGGTGAAAGAATAGTTTTTAATACTCAAAAAAATCAATATGTACATCTGAATAATGCCTCATCAGGTCAGCAAGAATCTGTCAGAATATTACAGGATATATTTTTAATATTACTTAATAAGCAAGATGTATTTAGGATTATAGAAGAACCCGAAGCACATTTATATCCATTAGCGCAAAAAAAATTGATTGAGTTGTTGGCGATGGTTTTGAATTATACAGATAGCCAAATTATCATCACTACACATAGTCCATACATATTAAGTGTAGTAAATAATTTGATTTTTGCCAAAAGCATACACACGCTAAAAGTTGAAAGTTCAGTTGCTGTTAATGGTTTTGAATTGCCTGAAAACACTATGATAGACCCCACGAAATTTCGGGCTTATGGCATTAAAAATAAAGAGGAATGGGAATTTGTCTCCATATTTGATAAATCAACCAATCTAATTAATCAGAATTATTTAGATGAAATTTCAGAAATAGTCGGTAGTGAATTTGATGAAATGTTTGAACTGTATAAGCAACTTAAACCACGTAAAAGAGTGAGAAAAACCAATTAGAAATGATAGAACAACTCAAAAATACTTTCGGAGAACAAAGAACTATAGATTGCCTTTCAACTGATAATAGAATAGAATTCTATATCGCAGAAAACGATGCTACAAGTAAGAGTTATATTGTTCCAATATCGAATACTACAATTGATATTGACAAATGTTTTATTGTAAAAAATCCTGATAACAAAACAATTAGCCACCTTTCAATTGATGCCTGTTTCCTTACACAACAGCATGGTTATACTGGAGAGAAATGTGATTTCATTACATTTAGCGATGATAAATTCTGTTTTGTAGAATTAAAATCAAATGCTGAACGAAGAAGGCAGACGAGTCAAAATTTAAGAAAGGCAAGAAAACAATTAGGAGCAACGATTAATCACTTTGACGACAATGAAATTGATTTTTCCGAATATGTTTTAGAAGCCTATATTGTTTTGAAAAACCGTCTTTATCCAAGCAATTCTGCAAGCATACGGCAGCGAAGAGTACAATTTTATGATGATTATGAAGTGGATTTAGTTGAGAGTAGTGAAGTTGTGTTTTAATTATATTTGTAAATAACTTCGTCAGAAACAGCTCATTATTTGAAACCATCAACGATAATTTGAATCTGCTGACAGGTGAGCATCTTATTCTAATTTCGGAAGTTACCATAGGCGAACTGTTATCCATACCTAAACGAAACAAATAGGGCGCAAAATGATATATTTTATTTTATTAATAAAATTCATTCAATTGATTATCAATGAGTTACGATTTTAAATTGAGTTTCCTAATTCCCATTTTGTCCAAAGTCCAAAGGGAATTGCCCGAACAAGTCAGGTTGATTTTACCGACGAGCAGAGAGACATCGTCATAATGTAAAATATAAAAATGTCGGTGTGATGTGATTTATATATTATAAAATAACTATATTTTTACGTTATTAAAAACCAATTACACATTAAAAATATTTACATTGCACCCTTTTACATATTGCATTTTTCTACAATACTTTTTTAACCAAGTCCGCAGCCTCTTGTAGCAAAATAGCCGAATGCACTTCCAAGCCCGATTCGTCAATAATCGTCTTGGCAATATCCGCATTTGTACCTTGCAAACGGACGATGATAGGCACCTTGATATCACCGATATTTTTATAGGCATCCACCACGCCTTGCGCCACTCGGTCACAACGCACAATACCGCCAAATATATTAATCAAAATCGCCTTTACCGCAGGGTCGCGGAGGATGATTCGGAAGGCTTGCTCTACCCGTGCCGCATCTGCCGTACCACCTACATCGAGGAAATTAGCAGGTTCACCGCCGGAGAGTTTGATGATGTCCATCGTTGCCATTGCCAAGCCTGCACCGTTGACCATACAGCCTACATTGCCATCGAGATTGACATAATTGAGACCATAGCTTTTAGCTTCTACTTCGGTCGGATCTTCCTCGTCGGTGTCGCGAAGTTCGGCGAGGTTGGAGTGACGAAACAGCGCATTATCATCAATAGATACCTTACAATCTACCGCCACAATACGGTCATCGCTCGTATGCAAACAAGGATTAATCTCAAACAAACTCGCATCGCTCTCCACAAAGGCTTTGTACAATTTGTTGATAAATTTTCGCATCGCCTTATACGCCGCACCACTCAATCCGAGATTAAAAGCAATCTTACCCAATTGAAAATTTTGCAGCCCAAGCGTCGGATGAATGTACTCTTTGTGTACCAAGTGTGGCGTTTCTTCCGCCACTTTTTCGATGTCCATACCGCCTTGCGTAGAATAAATAATGACATTTTGTTTACGCCCTCTATCCATGAGAATGGAGACGTAATATTCCTTATTATTCTCATAAGGTGCCACAAAAGCATCCTCCGCCACCAGTATCTTCCGCACCAGTTTCCCCGGTCCGTCAAGACCGCCGGGCGTTTGAGGTGTCTTGAGCATCATACCGAGTATATTGCCTGCGTGTTCGCGTACTTCGGCTTCACTTTTGGCAAGTTTTACGCCACCGCCTTTACCGCGTCCACCCGCATGTATCTGTGCCTTGATGACACATACATCGGTTTTTGATTGCCCGTAAGCAGCCACCGCTTCTTCTACCGTAGTGGCGACAACGCCTTCCTGTATCTCTACTCCAAAACTTTTGAGGAGTTCTTTACCTTGATATTCGTGTAAATTCATTATTTAAGTTCAAGTTCAAGTGTCAAGTACAAAATTCAACGACGAATCAGTTTGCCATTTTCTGATTATTATTCCCAATTTGCTGAAAAATATTTTTCGTACAGGCGATTTCAATCGCCAAGTGAAGTACGCATTATTTGTATTTATTTTTTAATTTTTATCTCAGCAAAATGCGAATGACTAATTTATTATAAAATAATATTTTAATATTATTTATTTTAAAAAATATAAGAATATTAAAAAATAAAATAATTTTATATTATTTTTAATGATCAAACAGGTACTGAAAACACTTAATATAATTTCAAAATGATGAACGACATATAAGGACGTTCATTTAAGGGAACAAAAGTAGGTTTTTTTTGAGATTTTTTATTATCTAATCCGAACTTTCAACAAAATTGTTTTGGAACAATTAATTTCACTATTTTTGCGATGAATAGTTGATTGAGTTGATAGAGTTGATAGAGTTGATCAGTCTATAGTATTTATTTGGTAAGAAAATATGAACCGAACAAACATCGGTTTAAACTCAATCAACTCTATAAACTCAATAAACTAATCAACTCCACAAACTTCACAAACCAAACCATGAGTGATATAAGTTCCAGAAAACCCGTTGGGGTCATTGGTGCAGGCAGTTTCGGAACGGCAGTAGCCGGACTGATTGCCGCAAACTACCCTGTATTGATATATACCCGCCGCGAGGAAGTCGTAGAAAATATCAATATTAAAAGGCGGCATTTGGAGCAAAAAATATCTGAATATATACACGCTACAACGAGTATGGAAGAAGTTGCGGAGAAATGTACACTAATATTCCCCATTGTTTCTTCCGAAAATTTCAGACAAATGATGCGCGAATTTGCCCCACATTTGCGCCCGCACCATTTTTTGATACATGGCACAAAAGGTTTTGATACGAGCGAACCCAGCCATCCGACCAATTTTAATGTAAAACGCAAAGGCATACACACCATGAGTGAGGTGATACTGCAAGAAAGTGCTGTTTTGCGTGTGGGCTGTTTGTCGGGTCCAAACCTTGCAGCCGAAATTTTTGAGGGGCAACCTGCCGCTACGGTCATTGCCAGTAAGTATAATGAGGTCATCAAAGCAGGGCGATTGGCTCTGTTGAGTCCGCGTTTTCAGGTCTATGCCTCACACGATATCATGGGTGCGGAATTGGCAGGTGCTTTGAAAAATATTATTGCCATTGGTTCGGGGATTCTGGGCGGTATGGGCTATGGCAAAAATATCTGGGCTTTGTTTCTTACACGCGGTCTGATAGAGATGATACACGTCGGTAAAGCTATGGGTGCAGATAGTTCTGCCTTTTTAGGGCTGGCAGGTATGGGCGACCTTGTCGCTACCGCATCCAGCATCCAAAGCCGGAATTATACTTTCGGAAAACGCCTTGCACAAGGCGAACAAACAGAAGCCATCATTCAAAATATGAACGAATTGGCGGAAGGTGTACGCACCTTGAAAACCATCAGAGAAATCATCAAAAATTATGATATAAATGCACCGATTATCGAAGTGCTGTATCAAGCAGTTTTTGAACAACGAGACATCAATGAATCTATTTCATATTTGATGAATTATAAATACTCCATTGACGTTGATTTTTTGTGAATAGTTCATGGTTGACGGTTCATAGTTGTTGGTTCATAGTTCATAAAGATACGCAAGTGCTTCACATTTGCCTATGAACTATCAACCATGAAACTATGAACCATGAACTGCTAACCATGAACTATCAACCATGAACTGACTATGAAAAAAGTTTTAATTTTACTGGGTTCCAAAAGTGACGAACCTGTGATGAATGATAGCGTGCGCTATCTCGAATGGTTTGGCATTCAAGCAGATATGCACGTAGCTTCTGCACACCGCAATCCCAAACTTGCCGTCGAACTCACCGAAACCGCTAAGGAAAAAGGCTATGAGGTCATCATAGCTGCGGCGGGTATGGCGGCGGCTTTGCCCGGTGTGGTGGCAGCACATACTTCACTGCCTGTCTTGGGTGTACCGCTCGAAGGCGGCTTGCCGGGCGGCATAGATGCCCTGTACTCTATCGTACAAATGCCGCCGGGCGTACCCGTAGGCACACTCGCCGTAGGCAAGGCAGGTGCGCGAAATGCCGCCGTACTCGCTGCCCGTATCATCGCCTTACACGATGATGCCACAGCCGCAAAATTAGAAGAATTCAAAGGCATGGGATTTAAATTATAGTGTTGTGGTACGGTGGTGTTGTAGTGTTGACGTTTATCGAACTAACGAGGTCTTTTTTTTATTTTAAAAATGCCTTTGTTCAGCATCCTCGCAAGATACACTTTACAGCATTTCAAATTAACTGATACGAAGTCAGTGCTATATAGTTTTCAGGTACTTTCACCGTATTTCACCCCATTGCTAAAATATGTGGATCATCGAATATTGCTCCACACATACCAAGTACACTTCATCACAACAACACCACGACACAACAACACTTCAACACCACACCACTATGAAAGTAACAGATGTAAAAATAGAACAAGGCTGGAAGGAGGTCTTGACAGATGAATTTCAGCAGCCGTATTTTACGGCAATCAAAGGTTTTATTGTAGAAGAAAAATCGAAGGGTAAAATCATTTATCCTCCGGGTTCCTTGATATTCAATGCTTTTGATAGTACGCCTTTTGATAAAGTGAAGGTCGTGATATTGGGGCAAGACCCTTACCACAATCCGAAACAAGCGCATGGGCTGTCGTTTTCCGTGCCAATGGGCGTAAGTATTCCTGCGTCTTTGCGAAACATTTATAAAGAACTTTCCACCGATATTGAAGGTTTCCAAATTCCGAATCATGGCAACCTCGAAAAGTGGACAACACAGGGTGTTTTCCTCCTCAATGCCATGCTGACCGTAGAGCATAAATTAGCCGGTTCGCACCGGAAGATAGGTTGGCAGCGTTTTACCGATGCAGTGATTCGTAAGCTATCGGAAGAGCGAGAAGGCGTGATTTTTATGTTGTGGGGCAATTTTGCAAAAGCCAAAGAAGCCCTCATTGATACGGACAGACACCACGTTCTGAAAGCTGTGCATCCTTCGCCACTTGCGGGTAATGCCTTCTTGGGCAATAAGCATTTTTCTACTGCCAATCGTATTTTGAGGGAGCAAGGCAAGGAGGAAATTGATTGGACATTATAGAGAGTGTGAGAGTGGAGAGCGTGAGAGTAGTCACACACTATTGCATTGATTAGTTTTTCATAACATTTCTATTAAATATTTATTAAAATAACATAAAAATATTTGAAAATACGATAAAAAATACATACATTAAAGGTGTTTACACATAAAATCTGACTATGCGACACCTACTCACCTTTCTATTGTCAATCATTTCCCTGTATGTGACTGCCCAAGAAGCCTTTACCCATGCCAAATTAATAGCTGAACACGAACAACTCGCCTTAGATGTAGAAGATGAATTGCTGGACATTTACGAAAAGGCTTATATGATAAACAGCCGTCAGGTTCGTGATGTACAAGCATTTATTAAAAATCCTTTCGGGAAAGATATTATTTATGATAATATTCAGCCTGCCGCATTGAGTGAATTGCAACAACGGATTACAGATAACCGGAACAAAAAAAGCGGTATATCACGGGAAGATTACGCACTTTTACAAGCCTGTGACACTAGTTTCACCCATGATTATGAATGGTTTATGAATGATGATAAAATCATATTGTATTCATGGCACGCAGACTGTTTTGGCAAAAGTGACAGTCGGGAGAAAAGCGTTACGACCATGGAATCATACGGTGAAATGGCTGAAGAAGTATCATCTGAAAGAGGTATTACATTTACTACGAATCCGGTTACAGATTTGCCCGCCAGAGTCGTGGACGCTACTGCACAGTTCCTTGTAGATCGCGTGAAAGAAGAACTGTTGCTGGCATTTTTTGACCGCTTTTTACGACAAGTGGAAGCCAGTTGCGAACTCAAAGCCCTGCTGCCCAATACCCATACCATGCTCAATAAGCACGATATTTTTCGCATACCTTCTATGGGCAAAGTTTGGGTGACGGCTTTTGAAGAAGACATGCGTGCCTTCCACAGCAATCTCGAAAACCTCATCCTGACCGACCCTGCCTACACGCAGGCACTCAAAAAAGCTCCTGTTCAGATTTTCCTATTGGCTAATTTTGGCTTCGACCATATACAAAAAGGCACTGCACCGATAGACCTGTTGAAGGCTTTGGACACCCGCTTCAGCGATTCCAATCACGAGGTAGGCATGGCGGTAAGCCTGTTGAGTCGCTTGATTCACAACCTGACGACCAATGACGACATGATGAGCATTTCTACTTACAAAACACTGAATGACAGCGGAGAAAATGCAACAAAATATTTTACTGCATTGATTTATCAGCAAGACCGTTCTTTGTTTCAGCGTATAAAAATCAAAGGACAATCCATGTCAGGTCTGATGGAAAAATATCATCTGCCATTTACTCAAAACCTTGTCGGCTTAATTGATTTGGTGAGTGAAATGGACGCTGTAAAAAAAGAATTTGAAACGGTCAAATATCAACAATCCGGGCAACCCGAAAAGTATAAAAAGGTCATCTTAAATTCCATAGAAACATTCTTGAAAGTGATTGACTTCGGTTTTGATGTCCGGTGTTTTGCCACACCCGAATTGACTAATGCTACACTTTATCATCGCATCTATCGCCCTGTTGCGTTCAATACCTTGCGCTCTGTACAGGCAAGTGCAGAGGGAGATTATGCCGCTACAATTCTATATGCTTTACAGGTTGCAGAGCCGCTCGTCAATGCCCGAATCGCTACACTTGAAGCACAAATCAATGACCTTAAAAAGAATAGTTTAAAGACAAATTATGATACAAAAATTGCTTTGATAAAAGCCAAAAAAGACCTTAAAACAACTAGAAATGTCGTCAAAAACATCGCTTTTTACGGTGGATTTATGGTAGATGTCTTGTCGGCTGAAGATGCGATTGCGATGAAGGGTATTATTCACAAATACGCTGCGCCTGTGGGGTCATACCGCATCAAGCGTCAAAGTCCGGCGAGTGTGAGTTTAAGTGCTTATCCGGGATTTTATGGTGCTTGGGAAGGACTTGATGACAGCAGGAATATGGGCTTCGTAACCGGCGTGACTGCGCCGATTGGTTTGTCCTTCAATCGCGGAACGGCATCAGGACATTCGGTATCGCTCTTTGGTTCGGTGGTGGATATAGGTGCGGCGTTCAGTTACCGTTGGCAAAACGATGACACGCAAGGTTTTCCGGCACACATACGTTGGGAACAGATTATTTCGCCGGGCGTACATATCGTTTGGGGCTTCCCAAAAGTGCCACTTGCCCTTATGGTCGGCGGTCAATACACACCTCAACTTCGCAATATCAGCGATGAAAAAACAGAACTCCAAGCCAACGCCCTGCGTATCGGTGCGACATTGACAGTGGATATTCCTATGGTACATTTTTATCGGACGAAGTAGTGTCGTGATTTGTAATTCGTTTTACAAAAAACTAAAAATCAATATTTTATCATTTTATTTGCTTGCCAATTTATAAATCAAACCAAGTAATTTGTGATGATTGGTAATAATTTAGTTAACTTGACAATGTCATGTTACAATGTCATGTTTTAAAAATAAAAATATTTTTGTGTTTAACATGGGATATTTTTTCCGAATTTGGGCTAAAACTCGTCAGACATTTAAACTTTGCAGGAAAAATATGACATCATCGGTGAATTTTGAAAATGTCTGACGAGTTTTAGCCCAAATTCAAGAGCAAAATGTCAAATATATTAAATAAAA
>CALIZI010000122.1 GCA_938028705.1 uncultured Saprospiraceae bacterium
ACTCGGATTAACGGGAACTGAGTAAAGGCGTTTAAACTCACGAACTTTTTCCTGAGCGTATGGCTTGGTGTCTCTATTTGACATCCTGCCATAGGGGCGTATTGCCCCGAACTTAAAGTTTAATTATTGGTGTGGGGAATTGGGGAACTGGGGAACTGGGGAACTGGGGAATTAGGCTAACGAATACATAATTCGCTGTTTATCAGTAAAATAATTATTTACATATTTTATTTTAATAATAAAAATAAAATAATTGATTATCAATGAGTTACAATTTTAAACCTAATTTCCCAGTTACCTAATTTCCATTTTATCCAAAGTTCAATAATATAGACTCATTTTTGGATTGGGAAATCTGAAATCATCACGAAGTAGATGATATCTTTTGTTGCTTGTGTGCTGCCATAACCCGATACATTTGCAATATTGTTATTGATGGCTGTGGTGATAATATTCCGCGTGCCTTGTGTCAGGTTTCCTCCACAGAGTAGTATATCCAATCGGTCTAAGAGACCGCTAATACCTTGTGATTGGTAAGCGGCTATTTCGTCCGTCAGGTCTAAAGCCAGCCTATCCGTTCCTCCGTAATTCAAGCCTACAAATGCTGAATTTGACCCAATGAAGTTGAGTAAGGTGCGGTCTGGTCTGGATAACATGTGTTCTACTTTATTGAGATAATGAATAGATGTATTGGTATTTAAAATCTGAAATTCAGGAGAAACAATACCTGCGGGAGCTACAAAATCCGGCTCTGCAAAATCGGGCAAGAAGAAGTTGAAGACGGAGGGCGGTTGCCAGAATGTTTGCTCCATCTGTATGAATTCAAGTTCGTCTTTGATGTATATTCTACCGGAGGGGCTGCCAATATCGAAGGCTTTTGCCAATTTCAAACAACGCTCCAATGGTTGCATCAGTTTGCCTGTTGTCGGGTCGTTTACCAAGCTGCAATCTCTTGCTTCCGGGTCGAGTAGTATTGCTTTGACGACAGCTCCCATATCACCTCTTATGCCTTGTCCATTATTGTTGAATGTCGTAGCGACTCTATTGATATAAGCCGGGCTTGGATTGGATTTGACCAAGTGTTGAATCATCAGCTTACCAATAAATGGACCTACATTTGGATGGTTAAAAAGTATATCGAGTGCATCATTGACATCTTCGATAGTGCTGCGTCCCGGTGGCAGTATCGTGCCGTCTATCATTCTTTTTGCGACCTTTGAGTGATATTCTTCAAAAGGTTTTAAAGGTAGTTCGGTGGCAAGGGGGGTATGAGAATACTCGTTATAGGTGGTATTGGTCGAGCCATCAACATAGGCTGCAGCTCCAAGTCCCGTAAATACTCTTGCCAACTCTTGTACATCATAAATATCGTAGGTAGGGATAGAATTGCCATTGGCATCGAGCTTGTGTGTGCCGTCATTATTCAACTCAAATAATCCAATGGTAAACAACTGCATGATTTCTCGTGCATAGTTCTCATCCGGATAGATTTGTAAGCCAAAGTCTGCCTTATGATTTTGAAAGTAGGTCAGGTAAGCACCCATCTGTATGCTCATCGTAACATTTTGTAGAATATCCCTAAAATTTCCGAAGGCATCTTCGTAGAGGTAGTCAAAATAGGTTGCCATACCTTTCGCCTTCTTGAAGTTTACTCCATATCCGAGTCTGGAAACAATGATTTGACTCAAGGCATTGGCTGTTTTCAGACGCAGCTTTGCATCGTCTTGAAATACTTTTCCATAAAAAGCAAAAGCTATTTGCTCATGACGATCGTTGTATAGGTATGCCCCGATGTTGTTTCGAATATCGTTGTTAATTTCAGCGTGTCTGTCTTTAAAGTTTTGATAGGGCATAGACACTTGCTCGTCGAGCCATGCTTTGACGCCAATGGATTCGACGTACTCAATATCTTCCCAATTATGCCCTAGTGTGGCTTGTCCTAAGAAGCGCGAAGCGCCGGCGAGGTCAGGGAATAACTCATCGCCTGTGAGTGTGTATAATCCTTCATCATTTGATAAGGTATCGCTCACTGTGACTTGAACGCCCACATAATTGCCGGAGCCGATATGGTCGGGATAAATTTGGGCGTGAGAAGTGAATGTCCAGATTGTCATGTATGCTACAAAGACAAGGTAGGTACGAGTAATAGCTGTGTTTAACATAATAGAAAAAGGTATTAATATCTAAGAGTCATCGTCATACTCATAGTTATTACATTGTTTAATGTGACAAAAAATAACATGATATTAGTAATTTTTTAAATGTTGGTAATCAGTTTTTATAGTTTGGACTAAAAACTGTTCATTTATGAAAAAGATAAAATGCTTGTAAAATAAAGAAAAATAGCTTGTGAAGTATCAATTTCGCTAAATTAAACATTAGGCTAGTGTAGTACATGTGATGCTGAAACCACTAAGAACATGAAAGGCATGAAAACTAAACTCTGTGTTAGTTTAGTTTTCGTGTCCTTAGTGGTTCAAGAGCATTACATCTACTACACTAACAAAATTACAAATCGAACGCGAGTAATTAATTTATTTTTTATTTTTGTAAATAATTAAATTTTAATATAATACAAATTATAATTACATTTAATTACTAATCAAAAAAACACTTAGTGAAGAGATAAGAAGAAATTAACACAAGATACGAAATATTTTTTTGTTAGACAAATTATTTTTGACGCGAATACTCCCTGTATTTAAGGAGAAAATAACGATTCCGATAGCTATCGGAAAACGAAAAAAGATACAGTAGATTGGATTAAGTTATTCTTATTTCTTCACTTATGGCGAACACATTGGAAGTATAAAGTCAGTGTAAAATATAAAAACTAATTGGCATATTAAAATTTCGCAGAAAAATTTTGACACTTTTTAAACTTCATTTTAAAATTTTGACTTTGGTAAAACCATTTATTTTAGAATTTTATAAAAAATAATTATTTACATATTTTGTTTTAACAATAAAAATAAAACAATTGATAATCAATACTTTATAAAATTAAACGGCTATACGTTTAACTTCGCCTAAATGAAAACTCGTCAGACGAATATTTTTATTCAGTGTGATTATTTTATAAAACAAATCACCGCATTTTGCCACAACCTTCGTCAGACGAGTACGCCCCACGCAAATGAGTTGGGCAAAGTTAGGCGCATAGCCTGTTTAAGTTTGCTTGCGAGATACTACTCGTCTGACGAAGGTTTTTGTGAAATGCGGTGATTTATCTCATAAAATATTCGCACTGAATGAGGGGATTCGTCTGACGAGTACGCCTTATCAAAAATTTGGTTTATAATTTAGGCAAAGTTAAATGGGGAGCCAATTTACCTAATACCAAATTTCCTAATTCCCCAATGTCCAAAGTTTAGTATTATAAGCTACTTCGGCACTCGCGAAGAAATGCCATTATTGTCAAACCACAATGATTTATCCTGTCCGTTGATGTCGCCATCCAAATTAAAATCAGGAGAGAAGTAATAGTCAAAAACGCCATTATTGTCAAACCAAATTGTCTTATCTGTTCCCTGAATATCAAAACTCGGAAAATCGGATTGGTCGGCATCTCCTGCAAACATCGTCCACTCACCTGTCGGGATTTGTTTTTGTCCAAAACTGGTTGGGTCGCGATAGCTATCTGATGAACGAAAATCGTAAGTCAATGTGCTGTTTATCAAAGCTATAGCTTGAGGTGTCATCACACCGATATGATTGCGATGTTCCAAGACAATGTATAAAGGACTTGCTACCGCAGAGGTCAAAGCACAACGGTCAGGAAACTCAAGGCTACCATCTTTCATCAACAAAGCTGCGGTCATCCCCACCTCCGTACTTTTGGCGATGTCTGTTCGGAATGACACCAAGACCCAATCCGTCTCACTACCTGAATAATCCGCATCTGTCCAGCCTGCACCTTCTGTTCCCGCGTAGTTCCACGGAGCGGTGTTGTAAGGCTGTCCGGCGGGTGTTGGTGTAGCAAGTGCGCTCGTGGGCGTTTGTCCGGGCAGTAGTTTTCTGGTAGCCACGAGCGTAGTACGCATCTCGCCGAGTGCAGGTTCGTAAGCCCCTTCAAGCCAAGCGTGCAATTCAATATCTACACAATCCGGTTCGACGATAATGACGACTGTTTCCGTGTTGCACATGGAAGGTGTGCCATCGTCGCAAACTTCGTAGGTAAAGCTATCTGTACCGACAAAATCCGGATTGGGCGTGTAGTCGATATTGCCATTTGATTGGATGGTAGCACTACCATTTATGGGTGCCGCCATTGGGCTTATCGTTGCCGTGAGGTTGTGATTTTCTATATCCGAATCATTCAATAATACATTATCCTGAATCGTGGAGTTGGCTAACATATATAAAGTATCCGGCAAAAGTACAGGCGCATCATTGACAGGTGTGACATCAATTATTACACTTGCAGTATCACACATGACAGGATTCCCATCATCACAAATTTCATATTCAAATGTATCTGTACCATAAAAATTCGGGTTGGGTGTGTAGGAGTAAGCCCCCCCCGCCAAAAGGAAAACCGAACCATTTTGAGCTAGTGTTATCGGGGTGATATTTAATGCCAAATTATCACCGTCAATATCGCTGTCGTTGACGCTGGCATTACCTGTTTTTGAACTATCTTCGGTAGTTGTTATGTTGTCATTTGTCGCTTGAGGCGCATCATTTTCAGGAGCAACATTAATCATAACTACCGCCGTATCGCAGAGTGATACGTTTGCAGGAATTGGGTCTGTTGCTTCGTAATTAATAACTAATTTTGGTGGCACATTGCCATTAAATGATTCGGCGGTGCGTGTTCCTGTTCCTTCTAAAATAAAGGTCATCGCATTGCCGCTTGCCCAGTCTCCGCGATTGAGAATTTCCTGCACAACGGAGCTAATATCTGCACTTTGATAAGTATTAGCTATTGTCCATGCCGGGAGATTTGCCCATGAAGTCGTCGCGGCTGTACGTGGTTTTGAACTAAGGCTGTATGGCGTTGTGGGAATGGCAAGGGCGTTGCCCGTAGCTTCTGCACTGATGGTGATGGACGTTGCTACGCTCTGTGATTCGTCGGCTACAAATTCAAAATAAGCCTCCGTCACCATTGCGCCTTGTGGAATCGTAATATTGGTCATACGAATCCCAACCGCAGTAAATACATCGGGACTGTCTTCAAGTAAATCTAAGTCGCCACTCGTTACATTGATAGAACCATCGGTAGAAAGTTCCTCTACATCATCGCCGCTCGCGGCAACCTGTGTCACAAAACTGCCGGGAGTGACGACCGGGAAAGTAGCATCATCGCACACTTCATAGGTGAAGCTATCTGTACCATAAAAATCAGGATTTGGCGTGTAGTCAAATGTGCCATCCGCATTGAGCGTGAGTGTACCGTTGGCGACGTTGCTTTGTGGGATGGTATTGACCGTCAGGTTATTATTATTGGGGTCGTTATCGTTTGTTAATACATTGTTTGACAATATATTATCTTCATTTATAGCAAAATTATCATCAATAATATTGGGAATTGTATTGCAATTTTCTACCGTAATCGGTTGTGTATAAACTCTGGTACATTCATAATATTTGGTAATTAATTGTAAATTGTACGTTCCCGGATTGTTCCATATTGCCGTTGTCGAATCTGCCGCAAAATTTGGAGGTGTTGCACCCGATAAAAACCATGTAAAGTCCATTTCGTTATATGCCGAATCGACTTCTATCGCAGTAGGAAATCCCGCGCAAACCAGATTCGGAAGCACAATGGTATTTTCAAAACAAGGCTCATTCGCGCGTCCGGGCGTACCATTGGGCGAGTCGATATTGACTGAGGCTTCCCATGATTGTGGTAAGGTATTATCAAGATTTGGTGTAATCAAAGAGAGCGTTGGTCCGTTGCCATCGGGAATGGTATCCCAGGGCATATTGTCATTAAATGTCAATTCATCGACAAGGCATTGGTTATCATTAAAAAGGCTGACGCGCTCACCGCCATTGCTAAGGTTAAATACAAAATCGCCGATATAATCTGCGCCATTATTGAGGTGAGGGAATAAGGTACTAAATGCCGCCGCATCTCTCGCCAACACAAGAAATTCACCTGCATCAATCACCGTTCCCGTTGCTAAGGTGAATGTATTTCCGCTATCGCGGAATGTCCAATCTGATATATCTACACTCGTAGCACCCGGATTATGCAGTTCCACCCAATCTTCGGGGTTATTTCCATTGTCTGAATTATAATTGATTTCATTGATGATAATTTGCTCGGTCGGTGCGACACATGGCGTGGAGTTTTGTGCGCCGGGCGTACCTCCCAAGGGGGCAGAAGCGTGCCAATCGTCGGGATTGATATTATCTGCCGGAAGGGGATAGTCCAATTCTAAAGAAGCCCCAAAACCATCGGCGAGCAATGCCCACGGGATGCCGTCATTATAGCAAATCGTGTCAATTGGCATATCGACGGGATTGTTCAGCCAGAGGTCTTCACCGTCATTATCGAGCTTGCTACTTTCCCACTGAAAGACTTGATAACCATTGCCTGCATACTGCGTAGCATCTGCCGCAATGATAATATATTCGCCTGCGGCGATGCTTGTTCCTTTTGGAAATTTAAAACAAATACCTTCCGAAAATTCATAGCCACTCAAATCCCATGCTTTGTTGTCGGGATTATATATTTCGATAAATTCTTTTTCATCAATCGTATCAGTAGGATGGTAATGAATTTCATTAATCACCACATTCATTGCAGGTTCAAAAACGGGCGTGAGCGTTGTATTTGAAGTGAATGATTGGTATAAAGTCGCATTGGTATTGCCTGTTTCCTGCCAATAAGCAAAGCGATAACCGGACTTGGGAACAGCGTGAATTTCGATAGGAACATTGGGGTGATAGATGCCTTTATGATTGAAAGGCAAGTCGAAATAATTACTGTGTACAGCGACAACTCCGTTGGTAGAAGCATCAAAATTGAAGGTGAGGTCAATTCTTTCGCCTACGCCCAAAACAGTATCAATCATCATTCGTGCATACTCCGGGCGTTCGACAAAGAAATCATAAATCTTATCAAAATTAATATCCCATGTCAAAGAATCCCAACCGCCCCAACGTTCAAAATCTGCCTGAATTTCGGTGCGCGTGAGGTTTTTCATTTCATCATAAATTGGTTTTACGCGCAAAGTATCCCAGAGCGTATTGATGTAGGTGTTGGTACGTTGGATGTATTCGGCTTTGAAATCAGGATTTTCCATGAGTTGGCGGAAAGTATTGGAGGCTACCGGGTTGCGTTGTCTGGCAGAGTTATCGACGCTGTTTATAATCTGGTCAAAGAGCCATTGATTAGTCGCTCCTCCTCGTGAGAGTAAAAATTCAAGGTCAAACATCATCCAACGCCATTTACCATCTGCGCTGCGTTCGCGCCATGTTTTGAGATTATTGCCGGGCCAATCCGTGTTATTATAATAGATATTGACAATTAAATAATTGAGGAAAGCATTGATGTCAATTTGCGAACTAACATACTCATAATTCGCAGGGTCGGCAAGAGAGTTGTTGCTCATAAAATCATCCAGTTGGTGATAAGCAATATTGTCTCCCCTCGAAACTTCTTCGTATATCCAATGGAAAATAGAACTATCCGCACGCGGCACTTTAATTAGGTCAAGATTATCATCATCTATTTTCGGGTGATGGGTTTTTACATAACCACTATTCATTCTATCGCGGATACTATACATGCCCCAGTATTGCCCGTTGAGATATAAGGCAACCGGACGAGATGATTGCTGGTCAACATCTATTTCGTTCTCAATGAGGCGTTGAATTGTTGCATCTAATGTTCGATGGTTTATCCTCTGATTTCCGCCGGAGCGCAACTTGAAACCATCCCATGTTGTTTCTTCCTTGCTTTCGAACATTTGGTAATTTTCTAATTTGCTGATACCGTATTCGCTCTTGAAAGAAACATTAAAGGATTTTTTGGCTCCTCTACGGGTACATCCTCCTGAAATAGACAATCCACAACCTTCACTGAAGGCTACTGAACCATCTGTTTCGTATAACGTAACATTAGCGGCGTATTCCCAGTCTTGATTCCAGTTTCTGGGCTCGGTTTCGCAAGGTCCGGATATGCCATTTGTTCCCTCAACATACATACCCACTTGGTCATCCCAAAGGTACATCGGGTCTATCGTCAAATGCAATATTGGCAGTTGAGTACTTGGATTAAATATGTAGGAATTGGTGCTTGCTTTGCTATCTGCAAAACCGCTTTTTATAGCGATAGCCTTCACGTTTTGTGAAGTATCTATCGGGAAAGGAATTGCATAAGGTGTGCTTAAAATCGTCGGTGTACTCCCGTCTGTTGTGTAATAAACGGATGCTCCCGCTTCGGCGGCAATGCTTACGATTTGCGTACCTGTATAGATGCCGTCCGGCGGCGTAATGACAGGTGCCTCAACTTGTGGCTGACTGTTATCATTTGTAGCCAGAGGACTTGCGGGAGCCAGTTCAGATAAGCCTGCGCTGCCATCGGGCAAACGTCCGTAACCATAATCCGTAGTGACTGCCGGAAAAGATATTGCGTCAATAGTTGTCACCTCATCCGGTGCGGTCAGTACGACACTTTCTCCATTACCGCCCAATTTAAAATTCAAGTGATTCGCGCCTTGCGCGGTTTCATCATCTGCCCAAAAAATCAAGTAACCACCTGCGGGAACGGTCGTTAATGCTGCATTAGTTGTTGGTATTTGCCACATTAAAACATCATCCGCATCATCTGAGAGATAGTATCCGGCAAGATTGACGGCACTTCCCCCTGCATTGTATATTTCAATTATATCATCGTATTCACCATAATTATCCGCTAAGACAGCATCGTTTGTAGGGATGACTTCGTTGATGTATAATTGTGCATTTGTATCAATAGCAATTAGTCCACATATAATGAATAGTAAAGTGCTTCTCATATAAAAATTCCTTAAATCAATCATTTAATTAAGTTGTAGAATCAATGTGTTCACCAAATTAAAAATTACAAATCGAATGTAGATAATTTATTTATTTTTGTTTTTGTAAATAATTAATTTTTAAATAAATACAAATTATAATTTAATTTTATTAATAATCAAAAAATACTGAATATCCAATTTGGCGAACACATTAAGAATAGTCTTTGTTTGTAAATAACTATGCCAATTCGTTTAAATATTGATATAAAAACAAGAAACGTGACATGGCAAAATTGCATTATTTATATTTGACAAAAAAACGAGGATATCGGATTGATGAGCATTACTTGATTATAAAGGGTTTTCTCATAAAAATGTTTCAACAGGCTACCCGTCTAAGTTTGCTTGCGGGATACTACTCGGCAGACGAAGATTTTTATGAAATGTAGTGATTTATCTCATAAAATATTCGCACTGAATAAAAGGATTCGTCTGACGAGTATTCGCTTTAGGCAAAGTTAGACGGATAGCCTTTCAACAAGTTTATTTCCTAAAAAAACAACACAATTATATATTTTAATAATTGTAAAACGCAATACATGTCAAAGGAATTTAAACTCTAAATTATTGATTTTCAAGGGCAGTATTTTTTTTATGAGAAAACCCTTCTTGATTATAGACTCTATTTAAATGAATAAAGTTGCTTTTGTTTGTCTCTCTTAATTTATTATAAAAATATTTAATGCAAAACGTTTTGTGCCATTGGATACAAACCGTTTACATTCAAAATATTTAAAAAAATAAAATGCTGCATAATGATTACTTTGGCACTCGCGACGAAATACCATTATTTTCAAACCACAATGACTTATCCTGTCCGTTGATGTCTCCATCTAAATTAAAATCCGGCGAAAAGTAATAATCGAAAATACCATTATTGTCAAACCAAATCGTCTTATCTGTTCCTTGAATATCAAAGCTCGGAAAATCGGATTGGTCAGCATCACCTGCGAACATCGTCCATTCGCCTGTTGGGATTTGCTTTTGTCCGAAACTTGTCGGGTCGCGGTAACTATCTGATGAACGGAAATCGTAGGTCAACGTACTGCCAATGACATCAACAGGTTGTGGTGTCATCACACCGATATGGTTACGATGTTCAATGACAATATATAACGGACTTGCTACCGTAGAAGTCAAAGCACAACGATTGGGAAATGTGATACTGCCGTCTTTCATTAACAAACCTGCCGTTATTCCTACCTGTGTATTTTTCTGAATATCAGTACGAAATGATACTAAGACCCAATCCGTTTCATCGCTTGTATAATCGGCATCCGTCCAAGCTGCGCCTTCTGTACCCGTGTAGTTCCACGGAGCGGCGTTGTAAGGCTGTCCGGCAGGAGTTGGGGTGGCAAGATTGCTGGTTGGTGTTTGTCCGGGTAGCAATTTTCTGGTAGCGACGAGGGTGGTACGCATCTCACCAAGTGCAGGTTCATAAGCCCCTTCGAGCCAAGCGTATAATTCAATATCTACACAATCCGGTTCGACGATAATGACGACTGTTTCCGTATTGCACATGGAAGGTGTGCCATCGTCGCAAACTTCGTAGGTAAAGCTATCTGTACCAACAAAATTCGGATTGGGCGTGTAGTCAATATTGCCATTTGACTGGATGCTAACACTGCCATTTATGGGTGCAGCCATTGGGCTTATCATTGCCGTGAGGTTGTGATTTTCTATATCTAAATCATTCAATAATACATTATCCTGAATCGTCGAATTGGCTAACATATATAAAGTATCCGGCAAAGGTAAAGGCGCATCATTGACGGGTGTGACATCAATTATTACACTTGCAGTATCACACATGACAGGATTCCCATCATCACAAATTTCATATTCAAATGTATCTGTACCGTAAAAATCTGTATTGGAGGTATATGAGTAAGAACCGCCCGCCAAAAGCACTAAAGAACCATTTTGAGGTGGAGTAATCGGGGTGATATTTATCGCCAAATTGTCGCCATCTATATCGTTATCGTTTGCTATAGCGTTCCCTGTAAACGGAGTATCTTCCATCGTAGTATCTGTATCATTTACGGCAGTAGGCGCATCATTTACAGATGCAATATTGATTGCTACTACGGCGGTATCACAAAGGGATACGTCGGTAGATGTTCCATTTATTATTTCATAATCGATAAATAATTTTGGCGCAGCCGTGCCGTCAAATGATTCGGCAGTGCGCGTTCCTGTTCCTTCTATGAGGAAGGTCATTGCATTGCCGCTTGCCCAGTCACCGCGATTGATAAGTTCTTGTACAACCGAGCTAATATCTGCACTTTGGTAAGTATTGCCTATTGTCCATGCGGGGAGATTTGCCCATGAAATCGTTGCGTTAGTTTTAGTTTTTGAAGTCAAGGCATAAGCTGTTGTGGGAATAGTGAGCGCATTGCCCGTAGCTTCCGCACTAATCGTCATTGAAGTCGCTACACTTTGCGCTTCATCGGCTACAAATTCCAGATAAGCATTCGTTACCGTTGCGCCTTGAGGTACGGTGATATTGGTCATGCGAATACCAATGGCACTGAATACATCGGGACTATCTTCGAGTAAATCCAAATCGCTACTGTTTACATCAATAGAGCCGTCTGTTGAAAGTTCCTCCACATCATCTGCGCCGGAATTGACTTGACCGGAAAAGCTAAGGGATGTAATTTCAGTAATCGTCGCATCGTCGCATACTTCATAAGTGAAGCTATCTGCACCGTAAAAATCAGGATTGGGCGTGTAGTCAAATGTACCGTCGGGATTCAAAATTAAGGTGCCGTTTGAAGGCGGATTTTGGGGGTTGGTATTTACCGTCAGGTTATTATTATCAGGGTCGTTGTCGTTTGTTAATACATTGTCTGACAATATATTATCTTCATTTACAGAAAAATTATCATTAATAATATTGGGAATTGTATTGCAACTCTCCACCGTAACCGGCTGTGTATAGACTTTGGTACATTCATAATATTTGGTGATTAATTGCATGTTGTAAGTTCCCGAATTATTCCATGTTAGTGTCGTTGAATCAACTGTAAAACCGGATGGCGTTGCTCCCGATGCAAACCACGTAAAATCCATTCCATCATGCGCTATATCCACTTTTACATTAGCCGGAAATCCTGCACAAATTGTGTTTGGAAGGATGATGGTATTTTCCAAACAAGGTTCATTTGTGCGCCCCGGTGTGCCATAGGGGGAGTTGATATTTGAAGAGGCTTCCCATGATTGTGACAATAAATTATCGGAATTTGGACTAATCAAAGAGAGTGTCGGTCCATTGCCGTCAGGGATGGTATCCCAGGGTATTTTGTCATTAAACAGGAGTTCGTCGGCAAGGCATTTATTTTGGTCAAAAAGGCTAATGCGTTCACCGCCGTTGCTAATATTGAAGGCAAGGTTTCCGATATAATCTGTGCCATTATTCAGGTGGGGAAAAATGCTGCCAAACTGTGTTGCGTCTTCTGCAAGAACAAGAAATTCGCCTGCACCGAGCGTTGTTCCGGAGGGCAATGTAAATGTATTTTCACTATCATAAAATTGCCAATTAGAGAGGTCTATACTTGTCGAATTTGGATTATATAATTCGACCCAATCTCCCGGATTGGTGAGATTGTCGGAATTATAATTAATCTCATTGATGACAATTTCGTTGGTTGGTGAGGTGCATGGCATGGAGTTTTGTGCGCCCGGTGTGCCGCCTTCGGGGGCAGATGCGTGCCAGTCAGCCGCCGTAATATTATCTGTTGGAAGGGGATAATTCAACTCCAATGAAGCCCCAAAACCATCGGCGAGCAAAGCCCAGGGCATTCCGTCATTATACCGAACAGTATCAATTGTGGTTTTGATGGAATTTTGTAAAACAAGTTTTTCGCCGTCATTATTGAGCTTGCTTTCCTCCCATTGAAAGACTTGATAAGCATTGCCCAAATATTGCGTGGCATCGGCAGCAATGATGATGTATTCACCTGCGTTGATTGTCGTTCCTTCGGGAAATTCAAAACAAATACCTGAGTCAAATTTGTATTTGGTCAAATCTCGTGCTTTGGTATCGGGATTGTATATTTCGATAAATTCTTTATTGTTAATCGTATCGTCAGGATGATAATGAATTTCATTGATGACGATATCCAAAGCGGGTTCAAAAACGGGCGTGAGCGTTTGTGCTGACGAATAGTTGACGGTAATCGAAGCATTCGTATTGCCCGTTTCTTGCCAACGTACAAAGCGGTGTCCGGGATTTGGGATGGCGCGGAGTTGGAGAGGGGTATTGCTAAAATATTTTCCTGTATAATTAAAAGGTACGACAAATTCATTGCTATTGATGGCAACTACACCATTGGTATTTTGGTCAAAATTGAGCGTAAGGTCGTATCTACCGCTTATTCCAAAATAATCCTGAATATGCTGTCGCATGTGGAACGGGCGTTCTGATAACCAAGTTTTCAGATAATCAAT
Organism: uncultured Saprospiraceae bacterium; assembly: GCA_938028705.1. Classification (GTDB taxonomy): domain Bacteria; phylum Bacteroidota; class Bacteroidia; order Chitinophagales; family Saprospiraceae; genus JAHDEO01. The sequence continues at coordinate 13,467 of CALIZI010000122.1, forward strand.
TTCGCTTTCCCAAGTAGGTACAGATTGTCCGTTGAGATTCCATTTGCTGAGGTGGTCTTGCATTTCGGGCAGCATGCCGGTTTTGTAATTATCCACGATAGCCGCACCGCGAGTCGGGTCAAACAGGATATTGATTTGTGTTGCAAAACGCTGGATAAATTCATTTTTAAATTCGGTATTTTGCAATAACTTACGCAATATCAGGGTAGAATTTTCTGTATTGGGCCATCCTACTTGGTCGTCGCGTATTGCTTGATAGAGGGCATTAAAATAGGGTGGATTAGCGATGCGTTCACTATTAGTATTCGCTTTTCCGCCTAGTGCAAAATCTCCGTCAAACAATATCCAGCGGAATTTTCCGCCTGCGTTTTGTTCACGCCATACCCGAACATTATTGGCGGGCCAATCAGTATTTGCGGTATAGATTTGTACGATATTATAATTAATATATTCGTTGATGTCGATGAGGTCTGTGACTTGTGCGTAGTTGGAGGCATTGCTGAAGTCATTATTTTCTACAAAATTATAAAGCTGCATGAAAGCCACCGTATCTCCCTCACTCGCACTGACATTGATGAGGTTTTGGGGCAAATACCATTCTTCATAAAATCTCAATTTAAGCAAATCAATGCTATCCTTATCTATTTTGGGAAATTTGTAGTTGAGATAATGCTCGCTGAATATATCGCGAATATTCATAATCCCCCAATATTCACCGTTTAGATAGACCACCGAGGAGCGAAAACCGGAGGCATCGATATCTACATCATCTTTGACCAATGCTTGTACAACAGCATCCCGTATGATAGAATTGTTCCATTCCGACCCGCCGTTCCGAAGTTTGAAACGGCGAAATTCATCTTGGTCTCTTTCAGGAAAAAGTTGGTAATCAATATCTTCGCTGGGGTATATTTTTTTTGTGGCAATGTTGAAACTTTTTTGAGGATGATTGCGCGAGCAAGCACCCGAGATAGAAAGCCCGGCATCAATATTAAAGGCAAAGGTGCCATCAGATTCATACATTTGTATATTTGCCGGGCGTTCCCAGTCCTGATTATAATTCTTTGGTGTCGTATTGCAATAATCTATAATTCCATTCGTACCTTCTACATGAATACCTATCTGATCATCCCACAGATTGTCGGGATTGGTATTGATACAAACTACGGGCAAATCATGATTTACACCAATCAAGTAAGTTGCAGAAGCCACGTCGCTGGCAGCATAGCCGTTTTTGAAAGCCCTTGCACGGAGTACGGTAATGGAATTTAGCATAAGTGCAGTACTATATACCGCAGAGTTATTGGTTGGCTCCGACCCGTCGGTCGTATATCGAATTGTACTGCCCGGCATGGTGCTGTTGAGTTCGACGCTTTGTGTACCGCTATACATTCCGCCGGAAATGGAAAAAACGGGCATATCCATTTTGGGCTGGCTATTGTTATTAGTAGCTGCGGGGCTGGCAGGGCTGAGTTGGGAGAAGGTCGCGCTACCGTCCGGTAAACGCCCGTAGCCCTCATCTTCGCCTACTGCCGGAAAAGATAAATTATCCACAGTGGTCACTCCATCAGGTTTGGTTAGCCTTATGCTTTCTCCGCCGCTACTTAGTTTGAAATTCAAATGATTCGCACCTTGTGCGGTTTCATTATCTGCCCAAAAAATCAGGTAGCCGCCTGCAGGAACGGTGGTTAGTGTCGAATTCGTTGAAGGAATTTGCCACAATAAAGGACTTCCACTATCATCCGATAGATAGTAACCCGCCAAATTTACAGAAGTATTTCCTGCATTATAAATTTCAATGACATCATCGTATTCGCCATAATTATCACCAATTATATTATCATTTGAAGGAATAACTTCATTGATATATAATTGTGCATTTGTATTAAGGACTATCAATCCCCAAGCTATAAAAAGTATAATAAATCTCATATAAATTTTACACAAAAAAAGCATTATAAATTAGTGTAATATCTTGAGATAATTTCACCAAAAATACCACTTTAAATCATTAAAACGTGACATGGTAAATCGAACTTTGGACATTGGGGAATTAGGAAATTGGGAAATCCCGATAACTATCGGGACTTTTTTAGATTTTTACAAAAAATAATTAACTCGACAATGTCATGTTCGATTTTTATTTAATGTAGTTGGTATTTTGCGACAAGTTCATCTAAAGTATAAAAGTAGTTGACCGTTTTTTGAGCTGTAAGTAATGAGACAAAAATAAACTAACAATATTTGAACCACTAAGCACACTAAAAACACTAAAATCGAATGGGCGCAGAGGACACAAACTATTTCTAAGTATTTAATAATGAATTTCTTACATAAACTTAGTGGCTCATGTAGGAAATCAGGTGGAATGTGAAGCACACGCAAATCCTATAAGGTTTTCGAAAACCTTATAGGATTGATTACCAGCACTTTACTTCAATTTGAATTGAAAATCAACCTGCGTTCCACCTGATTTCCTACATGAGCCTATATTTTTTTATACTAAAATTATTGTCAAAGCAGGCACCCTGACCACCACACATACACCATACTCACTAAGGCAATGACATTACTTCCTACACCGAATAATTGCATTTGTTCGAGGGTATAGCGTTGCGTTTTATAGATGACAAAAAGATCGAGCAGTAGCCAAATCAAGCCCATACCGAGCATTCCACCAAAAATATAATCGCCATAAACAAATAGCAACAATCCTGTTTCTATGGCTACAATGAGAATAATGAGTGCTTTGGTTCCTCGCATACCGAGTGTAGTAGCGGTGGTCGTGCGTCCGGCTTTTCTATCGGGTGTGATGTCCATGACTTCACCGATAAGTTGGGATTGAACGGCAAAGAGGAAAAGGTAAAAATAGGTGAGCCAACGCAGGTCTGCCAAGTCATTGACCATGATACTAAACGGCACAACGAGTAAGTAACCAAATTGAGCCGCCAAATCAAAGCCCGGCATCGTTCGCAAGCCATGTTTTGGAAAATTATAAGCAATGAGAATCAAGCCCAACACCGAAAACAACATCAGCATTTTCCAGCCTTCGACGGCTATAAAAAACAGACAAAAAACGACCTGCACCAGCGCAATAGTTTTGGGCAATTGAGCCAATTGTTCCTTTGTGCCTTTCGCGCCAAAGAGGTAGCTGTCTTTACGCGGGTTCAGTTGGTCGGTCTCATAATCTACGATGTCATTCCAACCATAAATCAAAAAATTTAAGGGAAAACAAACATACAATAAACCCACCCAAAAGAGCGGTTCTACCCAAAACTGCTGCCCCCCAAATGGCAGCATGTACAACCATATTGTCGGAAACCACAAACCCGGACGAGAAACTTTGAGATAGAATTTCATGTGTTGTTGGTGTTGTTGTGTTGTGGTGGCGTAGTGTTGTAGTTATTAGTTTTATGGGTAGTGCTACAGATGTAATGCTGAAACCACAAAGGACACAAAGGACACAGAGGTCGAATAGACGAAGTAAGAAAACTAAGATAGTGTAAAAAATTCATTATTAATTACTTAGAAATACTTTGTGAACTCTGCAGCCTGCCCCGTTGAAGAACGGGGTCTATTCGACCTCTGTGTTCTTCGTGGACTTAGTGGTTCAATAGCATTATATGTGTAGCACTACCGTTTTATGTAACTACAACACTAACACACTACAACACCACAACACTAAAAAAAGCCCCACCAAGCACGAACACTTAGCAGGGCAAGCCAATAATTCTTGGATGTTTTAGGCTTCAACCGCTTCATTATTATAGGCTGCGACAAGTTGCTCTTGTACGTCGCGTGGTACAGATTGATAGTCGGCAAAGGCACGACTATGCTTGGCACGACCTTGCGACAAAGCGCGGAGTGTCGAGGAATATTTGTACAAATCGCGTAAAGGAACTTTCGCTTTTATTTTCTGATAATGTCCTTCTGCGTCCATGCCCATAATCATAGCATTACGGGTTTGAAGGTCGCCCATGATGTCGCCCATTACTTCGTCGGGTGTCAGGACTTCTACATCATAAATCGGTTCTAAGATAATCGGTCCGCACTCCTTAAATGCTTGCTTAAAGCATTGAGTAGAAGCCAGTTGGAATGCCATATCATTAGAATCCACTTGGTGCATTTTACCATCGTACACACATACACGCACATCGCGCACATAAGAACCGGTCATTGGTCCGTTCTCCATCGTATTGGTGATGCCTTTGATGATAGCGTTTTGATATTTGGCATCAATCGAACCACCTACGATGCACCAATAGAAGGCAAGTTTGCCGCCCCATTTGAGTTCAATTTCTTGGGTAGAACGCACTGTCAATCCATCCGGATTAGGCATACCTTCGGTGTATGGCTCCACGCGCATGTGTACCTCGCCGAATTGCCCCGAACCACCACTTTGTTTTTTGTGACGGTAAGAAGAATTTGCCATTTTGGTAATCGTTTCGCGGTACGGAATACGTGGTTTTTCAAACTCTATTTCAATGCCATACAATTTTTCAAGCCGATATTTAATGATATTTAAATGCAATTCGCCTTGTGCGCTCAATATAATCTGTCGCAGTTCCTGCGATTGCTCCACTATCACTGTCGGGTCTTCCTTGTTGATTTGTTTGAGACCATCCATCATTTTCTCCAAATCCTTTTTATCCGCTACACTGACGGCTGTTCGGATGCGCGCCGTAGGATAATCAATAGGTTCAACCGTGAGGTCTTTGCCTTTAGGTGCAAGTGTATCATTACTTTTCGTATCTTTTAATTTCACAATCGCACCAATATCACCTGCATTCAAAACATCAGCTTTATCGCGCTGCTTACCATTAATGACATTAATTTGGCTCAATCGTTCCGAAACACTATTTCGATTATTATACAATTCATCACCCGCTTTGAGTGACCCCGAATGCACTTTGAAATAAGACACCTCACCCAAACGCGGCTCCGACAAAGTTTTGTAGAAAAACAGCACCGTATCCGCTCCCGAATCACAAGGCAGTTCCTCTCCATTCGCCAATGAAACGGGTCTATCTATCGGAGCAGGCGCAATGTCATTCAAAAAACCCATGACACGACCACTGCCCATATTTTTCTCAGCCGATACACAGAACAAGGGGAAAATTTGTTGATTGAGCATAGAGAGTTTCATCCCTTTCGTCAACTCCTCCTCTGTCAGCGAACCCTTCTCAAAAAAGGCTTCCATCAAATCCTCGTCGTATTCCGCTACGGCTTCTATGAGTTGTTGGTGCATCTCTTCCGCTTTCGCTTTTTCAGCGTCAGGAATAGGTATTTTTTCAGGTTTGCCACCGTCTTCGGGGAATTTATAAATCGTCATTTTCAGTACGTCCACTATCGTATCAAAACCATTTCCGGCATTGAGCGGATATTGCATCGGTACGACTTTATTGCCGAATCGCGCCTTTGCTTGTTCAAGCGTCTGTTCATAATTCGCCTTCTCATGGTCCAGTTGATTGACCACAAAAATGACCGGCGTTTTAAATTTTTCGGTATAATCCCAAATCAATTCTGTGCCTACTTCTACACCTTGTTGCGAATTGAGTATAATCACTCCCGTATCCGCCACTTTTAGTGCCGACACCACATCACCTACAAAATCATCGTAGCCCGGTGTATCTATAATATTAATTTTCGTTCCTCGCCAGTCAGCGTGCATTAAGGAAGAAAAAATTGAATTTCCTCTGTCTTTTTCGATTTGATAATGGTCAGAAACAGTGTTTTGGTCTTGCACTGTACCTCTCCGCGATATAGCTCCCGCTTCAAACAACATCGTCTCTGCAAATGTCGTTTTCCCACTTGAGGAATGTCCAAGTAATGTAATGTTTCTAATGCTCTTAGTGTCATAAACTTTCATAACGGTGTGTATTTTTTGATATTCATTCGTCCTTGCAAACAATCTCAATCATTCGCATTCAACGCAAAAACAAGTAATGAACAAGTTGTGAACAACTTGAAAATTCCCAAAAAAACAAATTCCAAATGCCAATTTAAGAGGTGTTTCACGCCACATTTTTTGGAATTTGGAATTTTCGATTTGGAATTTGCAAATAAAAGTTTGGCAAAATACAAAAATTATAAATTTAAACAAGGGCTAAAATAGTTTTTGTAAAATAATTTAACGAAATCATTACACATTCATTCATACAAAATACGTAATTTTTGATTTTTAATTTTAAAACAAAAAAAATACATTATAATTTTATTAAAAATAGTTTTATTTTTATTATGTTGAAAATTAACACATTAATAAATAAATTTTTATATTTAAAATTATTTTTATAATAAAAAAACAGCAAATAGATATTCCATAAATTAGTCATCCTCTCCCCTATCCTTAAATTTGAAATTAATTGTTGAATTTTATGTATAAAAATTAGTCATTCGCCACTTTTCACATAAAAACGTTATGTATAATTAGGTCATTCTAATAATGTTTACTAACTTTGTACGATAATCAAAATCATTGAGGTTTTTTAGGGCTATTCGATTTTTCAATTTTGGAAAAAATCGAACCCTTACCTTTTGCCACGAATAAAAAATTCCGCACACCATGAATAAGCGCTGGTCTATCATTGAAGTCGAAGATAAAGTTGTCAACAAACTCAAACGCGAGTTGAAAATAGACACTGTATTTTGTCGCCTTCTAGTACAAAGGGGTATTACAACAGGCGAAGAAGCTAACAAATTTCTAAACCCTACATTGGACGAACTTCACGACCCTTTCCTGATGAAAGACATGGATCTTGCCGTAGAACGCTTGGGCAAAGCCATCAGTGACAAAGAAAAAATCTTGATATTTGGTGATTATGATGTGGACGGCACGACCAGCACCGCCATGCTTCATACCTTCCTCAAACCACTCAATAAAAATATAGACTATTACATTCCGAACCGCTACACAGAGGGTTACGGACTTTCGACAGAAGCAATTGAATATGCTGCCAAAAAAGGTTGTACCTTGATGATGGTAGTGGATTGTGGCATAAAAGCCAACGAACTTGTCGCGAAAGCCGGTAAAAAAGGTATAGACATTATTATATGTGACCACCATTTGCCCGATACAGAACTGCCTAAAGCTGTGGCAGTCCTTGACCCCAAACGAGAAGATTGTGAATACCCCTTCAAAGAACTCTGTGGCTGTGGAGTGACTTACAAACTCATAGAGGGATATGCACTCCGAAATGATATTCCGCTCGAAAAAGTCCACGAATTATTGGACTATGTAGCTGTGGCTACCGCTTGCGATATTGTTTCCATGACCGGAGAAAATCGCGTGTTGACCCGCTTTGGATTAGAAAAACTAAATAATAATCCGCGCATCAGTCTCGAAGCCTTAATGGAGACCTCCCGAAGAAAAGCACCACTCGCAGTGAGTGATGTCGTCTTTGGTTTTGGTCCTATCATCAATGCCCCCGGCAGATTAGCCGAAGGACGCGAAGCAGTGGATTTACTCATAGAAACCGATAAAGAAAAAGCCCTTGAAATTGCTGCCAAATTGCGCGAACACAACATGGAGCGCAAGCAACTCGAAAGAGATATGGCAGAACAAGCCGAGCGCATGGTACGCATGGAACCGGAGATTCCGATGTGCCTTGTTTTGCATCGTCAAGAGTGGAGCAAAGGCGTACTTGGTATTGTGGCTTCGCGTATGGTCGAGCGTTTCAATCGCCCTGCCCTCTTACTCGCCGAAGCCGCTGACGGCAGATACGTCGGGTCGGCTCGTTCTTTGGGTGGTTTCGATATTCATCAAGCCATAAAAGGCAGTGCCGATTTACTTGATAATTTTGGCGGACACAAATACGCCGCAGGCGTGACCATCACTTCCGACAAGATAGAAGCCTTCCGCGAAAAGATGAACGAAATCGTAAAGGAAACCATCAAGCCTGACCAAATTACACCTTCTACTATCATCAATTCGGCACTTCGCCTAAAAGATATTACGCCCGAATTTTGGGAAACGCTCTGCAAATTCGCCCCCTTCGGTCCGCAAAATATGCGCCCTGTCTTTATGACCAAAACCATACGCGAAACAGGTTTTGCAAAAGTAGTCGGTGAAAACCATCTCAGCCTAAGTATGCGACAAGGACGCTCCGAAACTAAATACGGTATTGCCTTTGGTCAAGCCAAACACATTGATAAAATCAGAACCAAACCATTCGCCGCTTGCTACGTACTGGAAGAAAATAATTTTGCCGGTAAAAAAACGGTCAGAATGAATGTAAAAGAAATACATGTAGCAAAGTAAAATCTCAAATAACAAATTTCAAAAAACGAAAATATTGAAATTTGAAATTTATCTAAAGATGCTTTTTACTTTTAAAGTTTTTATATAAATATTTATATTGAAACTTATTAAACGGTTGTTCGATTCTATGAATGGGATAACCGTTTTTTTTATTCAATCAAAATTCACGACAAGTTTATCCAAATAACAAAATTAGTTGACACTTTTAGATTTGAGTTAAAAGTTAAAATAAAATTTAAATACTCCGTTTGCTAAACTTCAAAAAGTTTGGTCTCCGATAGCTATCGGAGAAGTAAAGTGCTGATTTTTAGCTAATTATAAATTTCAGTACCCTGCCCACGTTTAGCAAACTTGAAAAGTTTACCAAACGG